>JANPIY010000457.1:0-12621 GCA_031425255.1 Planctomycetota bacterium | reverse complement strand
GGCCTGCGGACCAAGCCCGCATCTTCGGCGTTTTCCAACGCCTCCATGCGGCCAACGAATACGAAGGCTCCGGCGTCGGCCTGGCCACCTGCCGGCGCATCGTCGGCATTCACGGCGGCAACATTGGCGTCACCAGCAGCTTCGGTCACGGGAGTACATTTTGGTTTACCCTCATGGCGGAAGACGCATTGCCGCACAACGCGGCGAGGCAGTGAAGTCTTCGCCCTGTCGGCCAAGGTGAGCTTCTACGCAGGTGTATTCCCGTGCTGGGACCACCTACCGCTTCCTCCGTCCCCCCTCCCCCTGCAACTTCCATAACGCCTCCCGCACCTCCCGCGGCGCGTAGACCGCGAGAGCCTCTAGCCTGAAGCGTGCATGATCAGCAGCATTTAGGCTTAGGAGGGTTGCGATCGCGTCGATACGTCCCTCCGGCAACGGACATTCACCACGCAGCACGGCGTAGACGAACGTCGGTTTGACCCGGCAAAGATTTGCGATGTCCACGGCGGTCACCCCGCGGCGCTCCATGAGTTCCTTGATGTAGATTCCAAACTCTGGGCTCGGTTCGCGACGACGCATTCGGGGACGGTAATGGCCTCACCTCTCGAATGCGAGACTAGCCTCTAGGTGAATAGAGTCTATTCACAGCCCGTCCGGTCTGTTAGACCTCCCCCATGCCCGACCCGTCCCACGACCGGATCTGCACGCGCTGCCACACCCAGTTCACACCGCACCACGACGTGGGCGACACCTGCGGAGCGGCATTCGTCGTGGTGATCGCCGCCCTGGTGATCGAGGCCCTGGTGAAGCCGGGACTGCTCCTGCTGATCAGCATGGGCCTGGCGAGCGCGCTGACCGGTGCGCGCATGCTCAGATGGTTCGCCGAGCGCCGCGAACGGACCTGCACCGCCTGCGGCAGCCGGCAGTCGGTACCGGTGCTGAGCCCCGTGGGGGTCGACCTCCACGCCCGCGCGGCGCGAAGCCTCACCATGAAGCCGCCGACCTCGTTTCCTTCCTGAGCTGTGCCTGACCCACATATCGCCCGCACCACGAGTCCCCGACGGGTGCGGCGTAAGATCAGCTCGGCGCTTCAGCGCTCTTCATTACCCACCAGTCCGAGTCGTCGCCTCTGCCTGAGTCCCGCAGGGACGCACAACGTCCAGCCCAGCAATTCCAGTGCTGGGAAAACACGATCACCACCAGTCAGTCCCGCAGGGACGCCGGCGCTCGGAGGTGCTTCAGCGCCGACCGGAGACGTGAGCAGATCGCCCCCATCGATGGCGATTCGACCGGTACCGATCGTCCATCGAGGTCGGCGCTGAAGCGCCATCCCAAGCGACGGCGTCCCCTCCGGGACTGCTCTGATTTTCGCAATATTCCCAGCACTGAAGTGCTGGGCTGGACGTTGGGCGCCCCTGCGGGGCTCACCTTGAGACTGCGTCTTCAGCGTCATGCCGTTCGCGTCGTCCGTCGGCCGCGTGCGGTCGTCCCTGTCGACGGATCGGTGACGCTGGGTACTCCACAGCATGGCAGCGAGCGCATCACCATCTCCCACCTCTGCGCCTCTACACCTCTGCACCTCTACGTCCTCCGCGCCCTTTGTGGTGCGCTGGTCTTTTCAACAATCCAGTCGAGCAATTCCTCACCCGCGTGCTGGTCCTCTCACCAGGCCAAAACCCTCTCAACCTGCATTTTGCAGTGCCCTCTAAAACTCTGGCATCCCCGCATTCACTTTGGTACTTCACCGCTATGAAGCCGACCACGCCTACTCCCATGAATTGCCGTAACGACATCTGCTCGACCGGAATTCCCGGCCTCGACATCATTCTCGGCGGCGGGCTGCCGCGCGATCGCCTCTATGCCATCGAGGGATCCTCGGGCGTCGGCAAGACCACGCTGGGATTACAATTCCTCTTCGAAGGCGTCAGCCGGGGCGAAAGAGTCCTCTACATCACCCTCTCGGAAACCAAGGCGGAGCTCGACACCATCGCGCGCTCGCACGGCTGGACCATGGACGGCGTCACCATCGTCGAGCTGACCTCCTTGCAGCAGCTCTCGGCCACGGAACAGAGCACGGTGTTCCACAGCTCCGAGCTGGAACTCAACCACGTGAACAAGGCTTTGGCCGAGCTCATCGCCGAGGCCGATCCCCAGCGCATCGTCTTCGATTCGCTCTTCGAGCTGCGCTTGCTGGCGCAGGCGGCGATCCGCTACCGTCGCCAGATGCTCGCGCTGAAGCAGCTCCTGGCGCCGCGCTCAGTGACCGTGCTGCTGCTGGAGGATCCGGGCATGGTCCCGGCGGACATGCGCATCGACAACATGGTCAACGGCGTGATCCGCATCGAGGCGATCAAGACCGAGTATGGCGCCGAGCGCCGCCGGCTCTCCATCGCCAAACTGCGCGGTGTCAGCTATACCGGTGGCAATCACGACTACGTCATCCGCCGAGGTGGCCTGCAGGTCTTCCCGCGGCTGATCGCCCTGGCGAAGTCCACGGACTTCCCCAAGAGCCGGGTCTCCAGCGGCATCGACAATCTCGACCAACTGCTCGGTGGCGGCCTCGACCGGGGCTCGAGCAACCTGGTCGTCGGGCCCGCCGGTTGCGGCAAATCGATCGTGACCGAACAGTTCGCCTACGCCGCGGCGGAACGCGGCGAGCGGGTATTGATCATGTCGTTCGAGGAGAACACGCGCAGCCTGCTCGAACGCGCCGAGTCCCTCGGCATGCCGCTGGCGGCCCATATCGAACGCGGGATGGTGCGGATCGTCCAGATCGATCCGGCCGAGCTGACGCCGGGCGAGATGGCGGTGATCGTCACCGACCATGTGGTCCGCGACGGCTTCCGCATGGTGGTCATCGACAGCCTAAACGGCTACCTCCAGGCCATGCCGCAGGAGCAATACCTGGTCCTGCACCTGCACGAGCTGCTCAGCCACCTCGGGCGCATCGGCGTGGTGACATTGATGGTCCTGGCCCAGCATGGGCTCATCGAAGCGGTGGTGACGCCCGCGGATGTCACCTACCTGGCCGACACCGTCATCGTGCTGCGCTACTTCGAAGCGCAGGGGCGTGTGCGCAAGGCGATCTCGGTGGTGAAGAAGCGCAACGGCCCGCATGAGAACACCATCCGCGAGCTCTCGGTCACCAGCGGGCACCTGCTCATCGGCGAAGTCATCGAGGGCTACCAGGGCATCCTGACCGGGGTGCCGACGGTGACGAACGCGGCGGCGCAAAGCCCGCTGGATATTTCGGACGGCATTGCGTGAGCGGCGCGCTGCGCTGCCTGATCCTGGCACCGACGGGGAACGACACCGCGCTGATCGTCGAGGCTTTGGCGACGGCCGGCTTCCTGCCGCACCCGTGTGCCAGCCTGGAGGACCTCTGCGCCGAGATCACGGCCGGTGCCGGCGCCGTGGTCATCGCGGCGGAGGCCATCGACGGCCATGCCGCGGCCGAGATCATGGTGACGCTCGAAGATCATCCGGTGTGGTCCATGCTCCCGTTCATCCTGCTGACCAGCGCCGATGCGCCGACCGATGTCGACATCGCGGTGGTCGACCTGTTCGGGCCCAGGGCCAGCGTCTCGATCACCGAACGGCCGTGCCGTGCGGGGACCCTGACCAGCGCGGTGCGGTCGGCGCTTTATGCCCGGCAGCACCAGTATGAGGTGCACTCGCTGCTCGAACGCCTCGACCGTCAAGCGCATGATCTCGAACGCTCGAATCGCGACCTCCATCGCTTCGCCTATGCCGCCTCGCACGACCTGCAGGAACCCTTGCGCTCGATCATGAGCTACCTTGACCTGATCGAGCAGCGCAACCTCCAGCACCTCGATGAGCGCAGCCGGGGCTTCTTCCGCCATGTGATCGAAGGCGCCGGGCGCATGCGCGGGCTCATCCGCGCACTGCTGGAATACGGCAGGGTCAGCGAAGTGAGTCCGCGCATGTCGACCTTCGCGGGCGCTGACCTGGTCAATGAGGCCCTGCACAATCTGCATGCGATGATCGAGGACGCGCACGTCACCATCACCATCGGAGCGCTGCCGACCATCCACGCCGACCGCACGCTCCTGCCCGTGCTGTTCCAGAACCTGATCGGCAACGCGATCAAATACCGCTCGGCGGAACCGCGCGTCGACATCACCGCGACCGAGACCGCCACCGAGTGGATCTTCGTCATCGCGGACAACGGCATCGGCATCGCGCCGCACGACCAGGAGCGCATCTTCGATGTGTTCCAGCGCCTCCACACCTCGGACCAGTACAAGGGCCACGGCATCGGACTGGCGACCTGCAAGCGCATCGCCGACCTCCACGGCGGCAGGCTATGGGTCGAATCGAAGCCCGGAGCCGGCTCGAAGTTCTTCATCAGCATCCGCCGGCCTGGGTGAGGCTGTCGGCCACGGGGGAACCGAGAAGACTGGGCGAACCGCAGAGGAATTGGCCGCAGAGACGCAGAGACGCAGAGAATGGCAAAGCAGGGTTTTTCACCTCTGCGCCTCTGCGCCTCTGCGGCCAAATATCAACGAGGCGGGGGTCAGAGGGGATGTTAGACCGCCAAGGCTGGGAAGATGGAGGGCCCACCTCTGCGCCCTCTGCGCCCTCTGCGGTTGGACTGTCTGCAGGTTGAACCGCTGTGATGGTCAAACCAGCTCGACGATCACGTCATCCCCGGGCGGATGATCGGCGATGGTGATCTGGAAGGTCGATCCTTTGCCGGGCTCGGACTCGACCCAGATCTTGCCGCCATGCAGTTCGGCGATGCGCCGACACAAGGCGAGGCCGACGCCGCTGCCGATCTCGTGGGCCGAGGCGTGGACGCGTTTGAAGATCCCGAAGATGCGCTCGTGGTATTCCCTGGGGATGCCGATGCCGTTGTCGCGCACGCGCAGGCACCAAAATCCTGGGAGGCGCGCGGCGCTGATGTGGATGACCGGGCTGACCACGTTGCCGTACTTGAGGGCATTGCCGATGAGGTTCTGGAAGAGCTGGGTCAACTGCGAGCGGCTGCCGGTCACGATCGGGAGATCGGCGATGGTGATCACCGCGGCGGCCTCGGCGGTGGCCGCTTCGAGCACCGCCAGGGCGTCGTCGACGGCATCGCGGATGTTCACCAGCGCGTTCTTTTCGGCGCTCTGCTCCACCTCGGCGAAGGTCAGCAGGTCGGTGATGAGGCGCTGCATGCGTGCCGCCACTTCCACCGTGCGCTGGAGGCGGATGGCGATCTGGGGATGCTGATCGCCTCCTTGCAGCAAGGCGAGTTCGCACGACGTCCGGATGGTGCGGCACGGCTCGCGCAGATCGTGCGACACCGTGTGGGCGAAATCGCGCAGTTCGCGATTGCTGCGCGCGAGCGCCTCCTTCACGCGGTAGACATGGTCGACGACCTGCGACAGGTGCTGCTGCAGGGCCATGGCGGCAGCGAGATCCTCCACGCTCCAGACCCGGCAGCGGCCACGCACGATCTCGACCCAGGCGGTGAACGAGGTCCGCGGGGACAGCCGGCCACTGGGCGACCCGCTCGCGACGGCTTTGCGCGGATCCCCACCCCAGGTGATCTCGCTCACCATCTCGGGGCGCAGCCAGATGATGTGCCCCCCTGATTCCAGGGAGATCGCCAACAGCCCGCTGCAGGTTCCGCGGACGGCCACCTCCAGGTGGACACCGTCCGGGATCGACTCGTAGACCACCATCGGCTCGCTGGGCTGTACGCGCAGCCAGGCCACGATCGCATCGATGGCCTGCTGCGAAGGGACCGTGCCGGCCGTCAGCCGATGACCTTCGACCTCGACGATGGCGCCGCTGGCCTTGACCAGCGTCAGGAAGCTCGGATCGGCGACCAGTTGCGCGGCCCAACTGCGGGAATCCTCGCGCGTCAGGTGTTTGAGGATGGCGCGCTGGAGCTGGTCCGCGCGCACCTGCGCCTCCAACTGGCGCCGGCCATGCGCCTCCGCCAGGCGGGTCGCAAACAACGATGCGACCAGATCGATCTGCGAACGCAGCCACAAGGCGGCGCCGCGCACGTGATGATGGTGGCAGGCGACCAGGCCCCACAGGCGGCGATTGACGATGATCGACGCCGTCAGGCTGGCGGTCACGCCCATGTTGCGCAGGTATTCGAGATGGAGTGGAGAGACCGCGCGCAGCGAGGTCATGGTCAGATCGACCCGTGCCGCCCCCTCGCCGGAGACCGTCATCAGCGGCACCGGTTGATGTGCGCTGTCGGCGATGACGCGGATGCGATTGTGGAGGAGGATGGCGCGCGCTTGCGCGGGGATATCGCTCGCCGGGTACCTCAGCCCATGGAATCTCTCCATGCCATCGGTCACCTGTTCGGCGATGACCTCGCCGTCACCGTCGCCATCGAAACGGTAGATCATCACCCGGCTGTAGCCGCTCATCGAGGCGATCGCGCCAGCGATCGGCTGGGCCAGGGCGATGGCATCCGTCGAGCCGACGGACACCGTGTATTCCTTGAGCAGGCCGTCGATGACATCGGCATTCCGCTGGCGGGCGGTCGGGTCATCGCCGGGGAGGAATTCGAGGATGACGCGCCCCCCCACGCGGTGCGCGAGGACCACCAGCGACCGGCCGCTGGGCGAGGTCGCGGACACGGCAAGTTCGCGCGGGGAGCCTGACAACGGCGCTGCCAGGTCTGCCAGGGCGCTCGCGATCTGCGGATCGACGTCGGCGATGGGGCGATTCAACACGTCCTGCGGCGGCACGCCGAGCCAGGCCTCTGCATTGGCACTGACCTGGAGGACCACCTGGTCGTTCGCGCTCAGGATCATGAGCATGCCATCGGGCTGGATGGCTCCCGGCACATGGATGGGCTCGCTGGCACACGCATGGAGGGCGGGGTCGCTGGTCACCTGCGAGAGCGGTGCGTGGTGCATGGATCAGGCGTCCTTGAAAATGGCCAACAAGGTGCGCATGCCGAAAGCCGCGGCCTCCGTCACCTGGTCGCGTTCCGGGCCGGTGAGTTCGATGGCGTCGAGTTGGGACAACATCCGCCGCCACTCAACCGGATAGTGCGGCGGCGTCTGATGGTAGGCGAGGCCTGCGGAGTCGGCGAGCTGCAGGCCCTGACGAAGGAGCGGATCCAGGACCCGCGAGCCCATCCGCGACCCCGCCACGACGTAAGCGACCCCGAGCACGGCGGTGGCCGAGAGGGCGGCAAGACGGGTGGCGAACGCCACGGCCGCCGGATGGATCGGCGTCACCTCATCGCTGCCAAAGAACGCGAGGTCGGCGCGCACGGCCTCGCTGCGTTGGCTGGCCTGCGCGAGATCCGGAATCATCAGCGCCTGAACGGCCGCGTCGCACGCCACGTGGACCGGCAGGAGCTGAGCGAGCAGCGTGCGGTAACGCGCGCGTGCGATCGAGCCATCCAACATCGCCCGCGCCACGGAGGTCTGCTCGATCTCCAGGTGATCGGCGGCGAGTGTCGCGCGCAGTAGGTGGGATAATGCGGTCATGCTGGTTTCTGATCAGGCTTGTTCACAGGTCAGCGCACACGGACGAGAGGTCATCCTCGGTTGCCTGGGCAGGAGGCAAAGGTCATCAATCACATGATGAGTAAACAGTTCAGATTGATCGAGGATCGGTAGGTGGGACCTGGGAAGCCGATGGTCGGGCAGGCTATCGACACCGATCACAACCTCCTCCGCAGCGGCTGCGGGCAGGGCCGCGGAGCATGGGTCCGCCCCTTTCACATGCGACGAATAATTTTTTCGTGTCAAAGAAGGCGATGGAGTACTGCAAAAACCCACTCTTTGTCGACGCGCACTCATCCTGCGGTTCGGCCCACCGACGCATTCCTGGTTCCTCGGCGAGATGAGGGGGTTGGGAAACTGCCAGCACGTGGTCCCTTTCCGGAATCAAATGGAGAAAGACTGGCCGCAGAGACGCAGAGACGCAGAGAAAGACAAGAACAGGGACTTTTCGGCTCTGCGACTCTGCGGCTCTGCGGCCCGATCCGCTCTCATTGACTGCTCGGCACCCACGGATCACGCCGAAGAACCGCGTTCGTTTCCGACGCAATGCCGCCACGGAACAGGCGCCGACGTTCGAAAGCGTTCTCCAAACCCCCACATCATCATGCCCCGGTCATTGACAGCGTATTCGGGATGGCTATTCGAGGCGCCATCCTCTTATCCCACCCAGGTGATCCATGCCCACCACCAGCAAGAAGTCCACGCGCCGTCCCTCTGACCGGGCGCGGCGCGCTCGCGCGCCCAAGACGCGGCCCGTGAAAGCGCGACCCAAGGTGGTTCCGGATCAGCCGCCGTCGCCCTTCCGGCTCACCGACCGCGAGGTCGAGAGCGCGCTCATGGCCGGCACGCGTTCAGGGGAACTCGAGAACCTGTTCGGCGAGGCCGAGTACCACGAACTGCGGCAACTCGTCAGCAATGCCAATCGGCGCACGGTCCGCGGCGGCCCACGCGTGCTGATCCTGCCCGGCATCATGGGGTCCAAGCTCGGGCATAAGCGGCTGATCTTCGATGACGTCATCTGGTTCGATCCGCTCGACTACGCCCGCGGCAACCTCTCGCACCTGGCCTTGCCCCGGGGCGAGCGGGTGACCGCGCTCGGGGTCTTCCAGTTCACCTACCTGCGGCTCAAGCTGCGCCTGCGCGCCGCCGGCTACGACGTCGATTACCACCCCTTCGATTGGCGACGGGACATCGCTGCGCTCGGCAAGGAGCTGGCACAACGCGTGGCGCGCGAACCGAGTCCGGTCCACCTCGTCGCGCACAGCATGGGTGGTCTGGTGGCACGCGCGGCGATGAAGCTGGGGGCCACGGTCAAGCGGCTGGTGATGCTGGGCACGCCCAACCACGGATCCTTTTCGCCGGTGATGGCCTTGCGCGGCACCCACGATCTGGTGCGCAAGCTCGCCCGCTTCGACCTGAGCCACACCCCCGAGGAACTCTCCAGCCAGATCTTCGGCACGTTCCTCGGGCTGTACCAGATGCTGCCTACGCGCGCGAAGTTTCCGGCCATCGATTTCTTCGATGCGAAATCGTGGCCGACGGCTGGTCCGCAGCCGCGCGCCGAGCTGCTGGCAGCAGCGGCGAAGCTGCCCGAGGCGCTGCTGCACCAGTCCGAGCGCATGCATCTGATCGCCGGCATCAATCAGGACACCATCGTCGGCGCGCACCCGGCGGGCACCGGCGAATTCACCTACGAGACGTCATCGGCTGGTGATGGCACGGTCCCGCTCGACTTCGCCCGTCTGGACGGCGTCTCGACCCACTATGTCGAGGAGGAACACGGCAGCCTACCGAACCATCAACTGGTGGCCGAGGCGACCGACGACCTCCTGCGCACCGGACGCAGCGACCGTCTGCCGACGTCGTGGTCGCCAGCGCGTCGAGCGACGGCGCGGATCGAGGAACGGGGTCTGCGCATTCCGGAATATGGCGGACGGCGCGGCGACGAACTGAGCATGCGCGAACGGCGCGAGGTGCTCGCCTCGTTCGCCGCCCCGACCTCGATCATGCCGGCGGCGCCAGAGTTCGCGGATCCCGCGCAACCAGCCCAGCTGTCGACCGCCGGCATCACCGACCTGGTGGTCGGACGCAAGCGGCAGCGACGCCTCGAACTGCGCCTGGCGCGCGGCAGCATCACCGGCGTCAATGCCCGGGCGTATGTGGTCGGGATCTTCCAGGGCGTCACGCCCACGGGTGCGGCGAACGCGCTTGACCGCTACCTGGGCGGCGCCATCGCCGAATTCTCCCAACGCCGGATGTTCAGCGCCAACATCGGCGAAGTCTTCATCATGCCGGCCTCGCGCCACGGCCTGCGCACCGAGATGGTGATCCTGGTCGGCCTCGGCCACTTCGACCACTTCACCGTCGATACCCAGCAGACCGTCGCGGAAAACCTCATCCGCACGCTGGTGCGCACGCGGGTCGACGACTTCGCCACCGTCGCCTTCGGCGGCGGCGCCGGGATCGACAGCTCGGCGTCGCTCGCCCACCTCCTCACCGGCTTCCTGCGCGGGCTCGCCGACGCCGACACCGGCCACGATTTCCGTCGCCTCACGCTCTGCGAACTGGACCCGGAGCGTTTCGCCGAGATGCGCAGCGAGGTCCTCCGCCTGGCGACCACGCCGTTGTTCGGCGAGGTCGAGGTGACCCTGGGCGAACAGCACCTGGTCGAGGAGGTCCTGCCCGCTGGTGACGAGCGCGGCCTGCCCAGGGCGGGAACGCTGGATCCGATCTACCTGCAGGTCCATGCCGAGGAGGGCTTGGGCAGCGATTTCCGCGTGTCGCTGCTGGGGGCCGGCGCCAAGGCCACCGTCATCACCGGCCTGCAGACCCCGGAACCGAAGGCCTTGGATTCGCTCTATGACCGCCTGGAGAAGCTCACCTTCGCCGGGGTGGCGGGGTATGGGAACACCCTGCGTCAATTGACCCTGACCAGCGAGGTCGCCAACGTCCTGAAGCATTTCAAGGACCGCCATCTCATCGTCGTCAACGACGCGATCTCCTCACGACTGCCGTGGGAGACCTTGTGCGTGAGCGAAGGCGGCAAGGACTGGTTCCCGGCCGCCGAAGCCGGACTCAGCCGACGCTACCTCGCTGACAACATGTCGGTCGCGAAATATCTGCACAGCCGCCGGCAGAGCAGCGAACTGAATGTCCTGCTGGTGATCAATCCCACCGGCGACCTGAACGGTGCCGAAGTGGAAGGCACGCGGCTGCAGGCCCTCTTCGAAAAGCTCCCCTCCGTCCGTTGCAAGGTCGTGCGCGGAGATGACGCCAGTCGCGCCCGGTTGATGAGCGAACTGCGCTCGGGAGTCCATGACGTGGTGCACTACGCCGGTCATGCGAGCTTCGACGCCGCCCACCCAGGGCGCAGTGGACTGCTGTGCAGCGGCCACGAGGTGCTGGGCGGAGCCGATCTGGCCGCCCTGCCCAGCCTGCCGTCGCTGGTCTTCTTCAATGCCTGCGAAACCGGGCGCCTGCGCAGTCGCGGGCGCAGTGCACGCAAGACGGCAGTCGCCGCTACCGCAGAGGAAGCGATGACCAGCCGCGTCAACAAGAACATCGGCGTCGCCGAGGCGCTCCTGCGCGGCGGGATCGCCAATTACGTCGGCACCTACTGGCCGGTGTCCGATCAAGCCGCCGAAGTCTTCGCCGGGAGGTTCTACCGCGCCCTGCTCGCCGGCGACGCCATGGGTTCCGCGGTCGCGCTCGCCCGCCAAGCGGTCAAGCAGGTGAAGTCGGTCGATTGGGCGGACTACATCCATTACGGCGACCAGAGTTTCCGCCTGAAGACCGGCGCCCCACGGATCACTCCGCTGGCCACCGCGCTCTCGTGATACATTCGGCGCATCATTTCTGGGTTCTTCGGCATGATCAGTGGGTGCAGTGCAGCGAATGTGAGAGGATCGGGCCGCAGAGACGCAGAGACGCAGAGACGCAGAGACGCAGAGACGAAGGCCCGTGTTCTTGTCTTCCTCTGCGTCTCTGCGTCTCTGCGGCCAGCCTTTCTCCGATTGAGAGTGGAGATTCCCAGGTCTGCGGTTTGAACGGTCTTCCCAGTCAGATGCGTGAGGGCGCAAGAACCCTGGAACCGCCCGCGCCGCTGCGACCTTGGCCCGACCGCCGGACACCTCCCCATGTCGCCGTACCTGCTGATCTGTCTTATCGCCCTCGCCGCCGGCACCGCCGCCGCCGAGACCGCCACGTCGCCGTTGCCCGACCCCTACGGCCTCGGTCAGCGCCTGGTGATGATCGACGACCTGCGCCGGCTCGGCGTCGCGATTCCGGATGGGGCCTCCGATGCCGAGCTCCGGGCGCTGCACCAGGCGGCCGCGCGGCCCGGTCCCACGCCGGAGCAGGCGGTCGCGCCGGTCCTCAGCGAAGGTCCCATCGATGAGACCGCGCTCAGCCGCGACCTCCACGCCCGCCAGCGCCGCGTGTTGAAGGAGAAATACGGGGTCGAGGCACCGGACGGCCTCGATGAACGTGAGCTCAATGCCCTGCTGGCGGAACAGGCCAGGCAGCGGGAGCAACGGGCGCAGGAAGCGGTGGAGCGCCTGGCCGCGCAAGAAGATGAACACCAACGTCAGGATGCGGCGGCCACCGCCGCCGCACTGGTCACCCGCCGCGACGGGCCGCCCGGCACCATCTGGACGATGCCGCGTTTCACCGAGGCCTACGATGCGCGCCGCTCGCCGTACCTGGCCTGCCGGTTCGGTACCGGAGCCGATGGCAGGACCGGACCGATGCAGCTGCGCCTGGTGGTCTCCCTGCCCAGACCCCCCGCGGGTGAACCGTTGATCGCCCTGGTCGGCGGCCAGTTGCGCATGCCGCTGAACGGATTCTCGCTGCGAGCGGTGCCCACCCCGCAAGGCCCGCTGCGGGCCGAGGCCGAACTCACGCTGCCATCCGCCGGCACCCGCGATGCGCTGCTGCGCGTCATCACCCAACCCGATGCCCGCGTGGAATACCGCTTCGGCTCCCTGAAGCTGACGGTACCGATCGACCACGAGCAGCGCGAGGCCACGCGCCAGATGCTGACCGCATATGCAGCGGCGAATCGTGGTACGTCGCGTTGAACAACGCCATGCGTGTTTGGTCGCGCCCAGGTGGGGTCACTCCTATC
>JANPIY010000456.1:0-1575 GCA_031425255.1 Planctomycetota bacterium | reverse complement strand
CTGTCGATCAACACGATGACGCTGGGTGGCCTTGCTATCGCCATCGGTGAGCTGGTCGATGACGCGGTGGTGGATGTCGAAAACATCTTCCGCCGCCTGCGCGAAAACCGCGAGGCGGGCAATCCGCGATCCACCTTCGATGTGGTCGTCTCGGCCAGCCAGGAGGTCCGCTCAGGCATCGTCTATGCCACGATGATTATCGTGCTGGTCTTCGTGCCGCTGTTCGCGCTGTCGGGCATCGAGGGACGGCTCTTTGCTCCGCTGGGGCAGGCCTACATCATATCGATCCTCGTCAGCCTTGTGGTGTCGATCACACTGACGCCGGTCATGGCCTACTACCTGCTGCCGGGCATGAAGCGGCTGGACCACCGAGAAGGTTGGCTGGTCCGCACCCTGAAAAACGGAAATCGCGCGGCGCTCGCGGTCGCGTTCCGCTGGCAAAAGACGCTGATGCTGGTGGCGGGTGCCGCCGTTCTGGTGGCGGGCTGGTCGGCCACAACCTTGCCCCGCGCATTCCTGCCGCCGTTTAACGAGGGGACCTTCACGATTTCGATGCTGTTCAACCCTGGCATATCGCTGGCGGAATCGCACCGTGTGGGCCTGATTGCGGAACAGTTGATCCTTGAGGTGCCCGAGGTCCGCGCCGTGGGTCGCCGCACCGGGCGGGCCGAATTGGACGAACATGCCGAAGGCGTGCATTCGTCCGAGATCGAGGTCGATCTGGAACCGGGCGACCGGCCCAAGACCGAGATCGTGGCCGACATCCGCGCCCGGCTGTCGATCCTGCCGGTTGCGGTGAATGTCGGGCAGCCGATCTCGCACCGGCTGGATCACATGCTATCGGGCGTTCGGGCTCAGCTTGCCCTGAAGGTCTACGGCGATGATCTCGACACGCTCCGTTCGGTGGCCGAAGACCTGCGCAGCCGGATCGCCGACATTCCTGGCCTCGTCGATCTGCAACTGGAAAAGCAGGTCCGCATCCCGCAGCTGGAGATTCGCATCGACTATGACCGTGCCGCACTTTACGGCATCCAGCCCGCCGCCATTACCGAGGCGCTGGAACAGCTGTCGAATGGTCGGGTCGTCTCGAAACTTGTGGACGGCCAACGCACCTATGATGTCGTGATGCGACTGGCCGAGAACCGCCGCACCACGCAGGCGCTCGGCGATCTTCTGATCGAAACGCCTGCCGGTTGGGTGCCGGTCCGCGAACTGGCGGAAGTGCGCGAAACGGACGGGCCGAACCAGATCCTGCGCGAGAACGGACGGCGAAGGCTGGTCGTTCTGGGCAACACCGATGGCAAGGTGGACATGGCCGGAGTAGTTGCCCAAATCCGGACGGTCATAGACGGGGCAGATCTGCCACCGGGGTTCTCGGCCACGCTGGAGGGGACGTTCCAGGCGCAAGAGGAGGCCAGCCGCACGATCGGCCTCTTGTCGCTGGTCTCGCTGGGGATGGTCTTCGCCATCCTCTACAGCCGTTACCGATCAACCGTCTGCGCGCTGATCATCATGGGTTCAGTGCCGCTTGCGCTGATCGGGTCGGTTGCGGCATTGTGGATCGCGGGGCAGCCG
>JANPIY010000455.1:0-3097 GCA_031425255.1 Planctomycetota bacterium | reverse complement strand
TGAAAACATGTGGGCCTCCAGCCGATTGGCGGGCGGGATGCTGGGAACCTGTCCCTCTTATACAATGGTGTGTTTTATGCGACGTCTGGCGCTCACCTTCAGTGCGGATGGTGATCGCAAGAAAACGCAGCATCGCAAACGAGGACGCCACTTGATTCATCGGATGTCTCATGCCATCCACGTGGGTCGTCTTCCGGCGCTATCCTTTGGGAGTCGTGCGCTCCCTGCCCCCGCACCGTTCTGTGACCAGGTCGTGCAAGCGACGGGCATCGATCACCGCCGCGCCGCCGATGTCGTTGTTGAAAAAGGCATAGACGGGGAGGCCTTTGGCTGCCCACTCGCAGATCAGTTCCGCATCCTGTCGCAAAACCTGATCGTCGTAGGAGCCATGGTAGCGACCATTGATGCCATGCCGGCGCAGGTAGAGGAACGGTGCTCCCGTCGTCGGTCGCCGGACGGGGCACTCCGGCATGTCGGCCAGGCACCAGGACGCATGGGCATCATTGAGGACCTGTTCAGTCTGATCGCTGATCCACTGCGGATCGCGGAATTCCATCACCAGTGGCCACTGGCGGTCTCCCATGACTGAACGTGCCACGGCCAGGAAATCGCGCAGGCGCGCATGGTCGGGGGCGAACCGCGGAGGCAGTTGTGCGAGCACGGGACCACGTTTGTCACCGAGGTGACGCACGCTGGCGATGAAATTCTCCAACAGCGTCTCGACGCCGCGCAGGCGACGATAGTGGGTGATGCCGTGCGACAATTTCACCGCGGCGGTGAAGCCTGCGGGCATGGTCTCGGCCCAATGTCGGACGGTGTCGTGGCTGGGGTGCGGTAGGCGGTGCCGTTGATCTCGACCGCATTGAAATGCTGGACGTAATGGGCGAGCTGCGCCGCCGATTTCAACCCAGCGGGATAGAAGCCGCCTTGCCAATGACGGTAGGCCCAACCGCTGGTGCCGATGAATATGGGCATGAGGAACCTCGTGCCCGGCGTGCATGTCGGGAACGTGCCAGCCTCATGGGTGCGTATGGGTTATTCATGCACCTCTCACCTGCAAAATCCCCGATCGACGCCTGGGATCGGGTGCAGCGTGCACCGGCGTCATCCCGGCTATTTCCACGTCACCGCCCCCGACGGGGATACCAGCAAGGGCGGGCTCTGGTTGGTGTAGACGACAGCGGTGCTCGCCTCCAGGAGGATCTTTCCGGACACGTTGCCCACCCGGATCTCAAGCTGATAGGGCCGGTCTTCGGGGAAGGGAACCGTCTGGTTTGGGAGTATCACTCCTTCCCTGCGTCCGATGAGACGGACGCGATCCTGCTGGTCGAAAATACGCCAATAGATCGGCCCTGAGGCGAACGTCGATTGGATGGAAAAACCAGCGGGATGGGTTGGCTGCGGAGAGGATGGCGTGGGGCTCGCTGAGGTGGCTGATCGTTCGCCACAGCCGGTTGCGCTCATCGCCACCGCACCAGCGAGGCACCAGGACAACCAGACCGGGGAGAAGTGGGTGGGACGCATGCGTGCCTCCTGAGCAGGTAGCAGCGTTTATCGGACGCGAATGGGAAGACAAGTGCGCACGGTCATCATTGTCTGCCTGCCGATGCAGGAGCCTCCGATGAATCATGACGGCCAGCCAGCGATGCGTGCGCTCGCCCATGTCGGTTCACCGATCCATCATCGAACTCGGGAATGGATCTCGGCAGCGGCGTACACCTGATGGCTTTGCTGACCAAGCGGTCACCCAGCTCCCGGCTGATCTGCTGAGGGCTACGCAGTCACCACCATCGATGACCCCCCGGGAGCGCCGATGTCAGTCGGCCAGTGGCAATCCCGGGAGCGCCGATGTCAGTCGGCCAGTGGCAATCCTCTCCCCCCGGGAGCGCCGACGTCAGTCGGCCATTGCCAGGGTGGTGAGGCCGTCGATTTCTCAGTGGGGTTGGATGCGCCGATCGACGAATCAGCCGTCCATGGCTTCTATCCTGAAACATCCACAGAACCGCGGATCCTGGTTCGAAATGGAGTTTACAGGGCTATGCGTGGCGTGGTTAATCCTCGTCTCTCTGCTAGAGGACGAGCCATGTCGAGCGACCTGCTGGGTGCCGCTGCCGCCACGCCGCTGATGGTGGCGATCGGGGCCACCCTCATCACCTGGGCCTGTACCGCCGCCGGCGCGGCGACGGTCTTCGTCACGCCGCGACTGTCGGCGCGGTTTTTCGCGAGCCTGCTGGTGGTAGCGGCGCTGATCATGGGCACTGCTGCGGTCGCCGGCTTGATGCTGCCGGCTTGGGATCGTTTCGCCGTCCACGGTCCCTGGGGCGCCTTGGCATTGCTCATCGGGCTAGGCGCTGGCGTGGGCTTGTCCTTGGTGTGCCGACGTCTGCTCGCGGGACCTGAGCGTGATTTAGCGAAGCGTCCACGCCTGGGCCGGCAGCTCTTCACGGTGATGTCGCTGCACCATGTCCCAGAAGGCATGGCGGTCGGATTGGCAGTGGCGGCGGCGAGCGGCGGGGATGCCGCGGCCACCGCTGCCGCGGCCCTGGTGGTGGTGGCGATGGCCAGTCACAACGTGTTCGAAGGCGCGCTGGTCTCCCTGCCTCTACGACAGGAGGGCGCGACCCGCCTGCGCGCGTTCACCTTCGGTCAGCTGTCGGGCTTGGCGGAAGTGGTCGGCGCGCTGATCGGCGCTGGCGCCGCGTCGTTCAGCGACGCAGTTCTGCCGTGGGGCCTGGCGGCCGCGGCGGGCGCCATGCTCACCGTCACCGTAGTCGACCTGCTGCCCGAGCTGCGCATCCGACTGCGCCCACAGCACACGTAGCGCTGCGTCGTGGTGATGCCCAACGCCAGTGCCGCAGCGGTGATCGAGCGCATGCCCGCGAACACCTCCAGGATCACGCTAGCGAGACGTCGCGCATCGTTGCTGGTGGTCGCTGCCACTGCGTCAGCAATAAGCGAAGCCATTTTTGGGACTCTTAGCGGCATTGACCGCCAACTGCCAGCCGGCCAGTGGCAATCCTCTCCCCCCTGGGACCGCCGGCTGCCAGCCGGCCAGTGGCAATCCTCTCCCCCCTGGGACCGCCGGCTGCCAGCCGGC
>JANPIY010000454.1:0-3438 GCA_031425255.1 Planctomycetota bacterium | reverse complement strand
CTGCTCATCGGCGACGCCGTCGCCATCGGTATCCTTGTAGGAGACGAACTTGCCGGTGTAGGTCTCACTGATGACCACGCGGTCGTCGAGCGGCAGCACCATGCGCGGCAGCACCAGGTTATCGGCGAACACCGTCACCGTCTCGAAGGTGCCGTCGCCGTCCCGGTCGACCAGCTTGCTGACCCGCGACTTGGGCTCGTTCTGCCCGCTGCCGTCGGCGTCGCGCATGTAGGTGCGCATCTCGCAGACGTAGAGCGCGCCATCGGCGTCCCAGGTGAAGCACACCGGGTTGATCAGCATCGGCTCCTTGGCCACCAGCTCGATGCGGTACCCCGGCGGGAGCTTGAAGCGCGAGAGCGATTCCTCGACCGGCTTCGGCGCGGGGAGGATCTTGGCGACACCGCCCGGGTAATTCTGGCTGGTCTTCTCCACCGGGAAGTCCGTCGGGATCGGCGTGCGGCAGGTGCCGTCCGCCAGCCACTCGATCGAGCGCAGCAGCACCGTCTGGTAGCCGACGCACGACAGGCAGGCGGTCTCGCCGACGTGGCCCATGACGTTGGTCAGCATCTTGCCCTTGCCGACCGGCACCCACCACACGATCGGCTCGTCGCGGCCGGTTCCGCCCTTGGTGTTGTCGGAGAAGGCCGAGAGCAGGATGTTGAGCTTCTCGGCCGGCCCGCGCTGGCCGTGGTAGAGCTCGTCCCAGCGGTGCAGCCAGTTCACCGGCATGCCGGCCGTGATGGGATGCGCGGTATCGCGCACGGTCATCTTCCAGTCGTACTGCTTGCCGTGGCTGGAGCCCTGGCCCTGACCTTTCTCCTCGCGCTGCAGCTTGCCGGCGGCATCGAAGAACACGCTGGCGCCAAATTCCTTGTGCCGCCACAGCAGGCCGACCGCCTGCTCGTAGCCATTCCAGCCGGTGAAGCTGTTGTTGGCGGCGTGCAGCGGCATGGCGTTGCCGCCGTCGTTCAGGTAGGTCTCGAACGCGGCCTTCACGTCATCGGGCCACATCTCGCCGTTGTAGTTCAGAATTACGACATCGAACTTCTTGAATGCCGGCTTCCAGGCGTCCCACGCTTCCTGGGGCGCCTTGGCTGGCGGCGTGTTGCTCTCCTCGACTACCAGATGCGGCTGTCTGGCGAACAGCGCCAGGTGGAAGTCGCTGCCCTTGCGCCAGTCGTGGTTGTTCCGTCCGCCGACCAGCAGCACGCGGATCTTGCCAGAGTCGGCCGCAGCCAGCCACGAGCCCGACAGCGCAAGCAGGGCGATGAGGAAGGCGCGGCGGCTGAGCATGGCTCCGGCTCCAGAGGGTGAGTCTACAACGCGATCATGAGCAAAGACACTTCGAGGCGCGCGGTTACCATCAACCGCACGAAGCAGGAATCGAAAACATGCGCATGAGGAGCGAAGGAGCGGAGGAAAGAATGGAAGGCACCTGTCCTGGCTGCCCTCCGTTCCTCCGTTCCTCCGTTCCTCCGTTCCGCTTGTTCAATCTGGGTTGCCGGATCGAGGCTACTTCTTCGCCTCGCCGAACACCGCGAGTTCGTGGATCGACCAGAACCCGCCGGCCTTGCCGCTGACCGTCTGGGTCAGGCGCAGGTAGCGTGCGACGGTATTAGCCGGCAGTTTGACGTCGATCACCGGGACCTTCTGGTTCTCGCCCTTGGCGACGGGCTTGGACCATGTCACGCCGTCGTCGCTGACCGCCAGTGTCCAGCCACGTGGCCAATCGCCGGCAGAGAGCTTGTTCTCGGCGATGACCTGGGTGAGCAGCCAGGGCTTGCCGAAGTCGACCTGGAACCATTGGCCGGCATCCTGCCTGGTGCCGGTGTCCCAGCGGGTGGTGGGATCGCCGTCACAGGCCTGCGCGACCTTCTGGGCGTTGTGTGAGGCGGTGATCGCCCAGCCGGCCATGGCCGCTTTCGATGCGGGCACGATGGCCGCGAGCTCCGCCATGGTGTAGGGCGCCGCGCGGTCCCTGGTCGCGGCGCGGATCGCGGCCACGTCGTCCTTGGTGATGGCGGAACCGCTATTGCCGAAGGCGGTGCGGATGTAGGTCAGGACCTCGGCGAGCCATTGGTCGTCGTTGGCCTTCATGGGCAGCATCAACCCGGCGTAGGTCTGGCCATCGAGCTCGCCCATGAGCCCGTGCAGCACGATCCGCGTCACGGCATCCTTGTTGCCATTCACGCGCGTCGAACCGATCAGCGACGGCCCCATCCGCTGGCCATCCGCACTCGATATACCCTTGCCGTCGATGCCATGGCAGGCGAAGCAGATCTGGCTGTAGTGCTCATGGCCTTTCTTCGCCAACGCCAGCGCGCCGGGCTCCAAGGCGACGTTGAACGGCGAGGGACGGTCGGGATCGAAGCGGTAGCTCTGCTGCGCGGTGGCGGTGATGATCTCGTTACCGAGGTGCCTGCCGGCGATGTCCATGATCAGCTTCTTCACCGCCGGATCCTTGGTGAAGCGCAGGGTGTTGAGCACTTGGACCACCACGTCGATGTCCTTGTCCGCCGCGGCAGCGGTGTAATCGGCGACCAGGGTGGCGTCACCGGCCTTGAACAACTTTTCGCTCACGCGGATGGCGGTGGCGCGCACGCGCGGGTCGGCGTCCTTGAACGCTGCGACCAGCAACGCGCGGTCCGCGGCGCCGAGACCGTCGAGCGTCCACAGCGCATGCACCCGGCCCAGCGCCATCGACGACGACGTGCTGGCCATCGCCGCCTTGAGCGCGGGGACCACGCTCCGGTCGCCCCGCAGGACGAGGAGCTGCTGCGCGGTGTCACGCCACCAGCCGTTGGGATGCGACAGCACCGCGACCAGCTCGGCGGACGGTTTCGATTTCAGCTGTGGGGTCGGGCCACGCCGGGTCGATTCGTGGACCACCCGCCAGATGCGGCCCTGGCCGGTGATCTGCGCATGGCCATCACGATCGATCATGCTGCGCAGGTAGGAACCGGGCTTGGTCCAGTTGCCTTCCTGCACGATGCCGTTGCCCAGGTCCCCGATGTAGAGCGCGCCATCCGGGCCGGTCGCCGACCACACCGGGCGGAAGGCGGGATCGGTTGAGGTGATGAACTCATCGTTTGGATGGGCATTGACCAGCACGCGCTTGCCGTCGACGACGGTGACCTTAGCGCGCCGCACCAGGCGGCCGACCGGTTCCGGCAGGAGGTAATCGCCATGGAAATTCGCCGGCAGGCGATCGCCGCGGTAGATCGATTGCCCGGCGACGGCAGTGATGTGGTTGACCGTGCCCTTGATGGGATGCACACGCGGCAGGCCACCCTGCACGTCGACGGTCTGCATGCGCGGGAAGACCTCGTTGAAGCCCTCGGCCGTCTCGCCGGGCAACGACAACGCGCCGTAGCTGGGGTGCTGTTGGAAACCGAGCGCGGGTTTCTCTCCACCCCCGGTGGCGCTGATGAAGCGCCC
>JANPIY010000453.1:0-4096 GCA_031425255.1 Planctomycetota bacterium | reverse complement strand
CAACAGCATCGATGAGTACGACTATGTCGGCACGCGCGCGGTCGACCGCCATGGCGCGGCGCTTCTCCGCCTCCTGCGCGAAGCGGCCTTCCTGCGCAAACTGATGGATGACACGCAGGCCCTGGCGGCGGCGGACGTGCTGAAGCGGGACTCGCCGCTGTCCTACTTCGCCTTCACCGTGGGCGACTTCGTGTCCCCCGTGGGCGACGTCTACCGGGCGGCATGGGGCGAGGATGTGCTCACCGGCGAACGGCTGTCGGCAGGTGAACGCGCGTTGGCGGGAGCGTTCGCCGCCTTGGAGCTCATCCCGGGCGTGACCTCCATCGCCGGCAAGGTGGCGGGGAAGAGCGGGAAGGGCCTGCGCGCGGCGAGCCGTGAGGTCGCCCGCGACGTGATGCAGACCGCCTTGCGCAACGGCGGCGGGGCGGCGGATGCGCGGGTCACCGCCGCGGTCACCGAGCTGGCGCAGGGTGGGACCGTACGCGGAGTCGAGGCCGCTGGACGGCGGTCCACGGGCTTCGTGCGCCTGGCGGATGATGTCCTGGAGGGGGCGCAGCGCGCGGATCGGTTCTTCGCGCTCGACGCCGTCGACGTGCTGAAGCGCCACGTCGGCCTGGAGAAGCTCGGCCCGATGATCCCGGTTAAGAAAGGCGCGGGGGCGCCGCTGGCGACCATGGCCTATGGGCTGGAGAACGCGGCCAAGCGCCTAGCGCCACCCTCGTGGCTGGTGCGTGGCTTCGCCGGCAAGCGGCTCACGCCGCCCACCGCCGAGCTGATGGTGCAGCAGGTCGATGATATGGAGTTCCTCGGGCCGCTGATGCGCGAGGTGTCGGAGAAGTACGGCGACGAAGCCTGCGCCAAGCTGACCGAGGAACTCCAGCAGGCGGCGTGTTTCCCGGCAGGGACGCTGGTCGAGTTGGCGGATGGCCAGTGGCGCGACATCGCCCGCCTGCGGCAGGGCGATCAGGTGCGCGCCCGCGGCGATGGTGATCCCGCTACCGGCCTGGTGCCAGGATTGGTGACGCGGGTGACGGAACGCATGGCGACGATCCTGGTGCAGGTGCGGGCGACGACCGCTGCCGGTACCGAGGTGATGCTGCGCGCGACTCCGGAACATCCGGTGTGGGTGCAGGGCGCGGGCTGGCGGGCGTGTGGCGACCTGCAGGCGGCGGATGTCCTGCTGGGCGGTGAAGCGCTGACGGTGCGATCGATCACGACCGAGCAACTCGCGCTGCCGGTGGCGGTCTACAACCTCACCATCGAACACCTGCACACCTACCGGGTGGGTGCGGTGGGGGAGACCGGGCCGCCATTGGCGGTGTGGGTGCATAATGAGTGCGCGATCTATTCGCTCGCCAAGGAACGCGCCTACTACCTCCTGCGGTCGGTTGGCGTGAATCGCAAACAGATCAGCGTCACCGAAGTGGCGGACCTGGTCCGGAACTGGCATGAAGTGATCGCGCGCCGCCTCGATACCCCGAACGGTCCCCGCATGCATTGGCGACTGGGACCGGTCCATTCTCGGCCATCGACGAATCCGCCGGTCGATCCGGCACAGATCGGAGCTGGCAAATCGAGGACGCTGGGAAGGAGGCTCACTGCCTTAACGGGTTTGGAGAAGCCGCCGAACACCAGGAGCCACCACATCGTTCCAGTGGACGCTCAAAAGAACCCGGACATCGTCAACTTCCTCGCCGACATCGCCTTCGACCTGGACCATCCGAAGAATGGAACCTTTCTTCCCAGTAAGCAGGGGATGTATGCCGTGGATCCCGATTTGATACAGCATGCCGGGAATCATCCGGGGTATAGTAGGGCGATCCTCGGTAAGGTTGAAAAATTGGCAGACGCGTTTACGCGTGAGGTAGGGGCTCTAAGGACCGATCTTTCATTTCCTAGTATTCCAACGGACGCATTGAAGGCTTATCAGGACATCGTTGCTGAGTATCAGCAGAAAATCGAGCGCATGCAGATCAAGATCAGGGATGAACTGCAGGATCCCCGCGATCCTCGGCGTCGCATGGTTGCGAATTCAGACGTGAATGAGGGCACGCAGATTCTGTACGAGGAAGCATGGACCAAATTCCTCAACGAGGTTATCCCATGACAATGACGATTCACGTCGCCGGATCCGCATCTGAAATGCCTTATCACACCCGCGGAGAGGGGCAGGTTCCCGCCGAAGGGTTGGCGATGATCGAGGGACGAGTGATCGGTCCTGACCAAGTCACGCCCGTTGCGGTTCGATTGATGGGGGAGTCATCACGCGTTCGCAAAGTCTCAGGAACCAATGACTTTATCAGTCGCACCACTTTAGAGCGCGAGCTACGCCTCCCTTTCAAGGCCCTTCGCACTCACGATGAAAAGGTGGGAGGGATGAATACCTACGAATTCATCAAGGCACTTGAGAAAACGATAAACCACTTCGTCAGAGAGGTGTCGCTACCGCCCAAAGACGTATATGAAGAAGAGATCGGGCTGATTGCACGTGATTGGGTCCTCTTCTACCACTACGCGTTGTTCACCCACGGCGATCAACCCTCCATGCTCCGTGATTTCTATCGCGTAGCGCTCGCCGGCCTGTGCCCCTTGGTCTGGCGCGGCGTCTGGCCCCGTGGTTTCTGCATCGCCTACTGCCCGCCGCACCACCCATGGGCGACGCAAGGCCTCCCCGTGTCATGGCAGCCATCACCGGAAGACCTGAAGCTGGGCAGCACCAAGCCCAAGCTGGCGAAGCCACTCGCCCTGGAGGTTCCGGATGTGGCGGCAGCGCCGATGTCTGAGTGGCCGGCCCTGGCGACCAGTCCTGATCCGTCGGCTGCTCTGATTGCCTGGTGGCTGCCGTGGGCGGAGACCGACACTTGTCGCGAGGCCCTCGGTGCGGTGGCAGAACGCGTCCACCGCATCGAAGTCAAAGGCAAGACTTTGCGTCTGCATGCGCGTGGCCGCTTCGACGACGCTCCGCATATCATCGAGGCCTCGGCCCCCTTTACCGGTGAACTCAAGCCCATGCCGCGTTCGGCGGCGGAGCTCATCCGCCGGCACAACGGCATTGCCGTGATCACCATCGTCGAAGGCAGGGAACACGACCGCGAGGTCCTCTGCCCGGGCTATGTGAAGGGTCGCTTCCCGGTGGAGTGGGACCTGTGGTGGACCGCCGATCCGTGGAAACCAGACGAGCCGTTCATGAAACCGCCGCTGGTCCCGTGTGCTGACGATCAGGACGTCTGGGTCTACCATCCGCATCGCCTGCGTGCGCCGGGTGAACTGGAGCTGCGCCGGATCGACCACGAGACCGGGAAGCTCCGCGAGCCGCTGCCCTACGGTGCGGGCGGTGTGATCCTCCGGATCCTGGCCGACATCCTGGTCCCGGATGTCGTCGGGCGAGCATCGGACTTCGGCCTGCGCAACGACTAGGCCCGGTGCTCAACCTCAGAAGGTCCGACGGTGCCATGACAGGCACACCACGTTCTGAGAGCATGGTCAGTACGCGGGCCACTTTGGCGTTCCTGGTCATTGCTCTCGTCGTTTTCTCCGCGGCCGCCGCCACGGTGGAGTTCCTGAGCGCGAGCGATCGCGCTCCCGGCACGGACGCGTTCCCGGTCACCCTCGCCACCGACACCGCTGTGCTCGGCGACGATACCGGGGACACCGCGCTCAGTCGTCTGCCGCTGGACCTCACGCTGCGGGACCGCGGCCCAGGCCGATCGCCGGAAGTAGCCTTCCACCTACCGGCGCGCTTCGTCGAACGGATCGGCGGGTTGGCGGGCCAAGGCGGCCTGCGCGATGTGTTCAAGGATCGCAGTGGGGTGATCCATCCGCGGCTGATCGTCGGGCCGACGAATACCGGCGTCCTGAGCGAGAAGCTGACGGGTGAAGTGTTCCTCGCCGATGAGGACGGCACGGTCTTCCGGAATCCGGCGCTCTACATCGGCGAATGGGATGAGGAGGCCACCAACAGCATCGATGAGTACGACTATGTCGGCACGCGCGCGGTCGACCGCCATGGCGCGGCGCTTCTCCGCCTCCTGCGCGAAGCGGCCTTCCTGCGCAAACTGATGGATGACACGCAGGCCCTGGCGGCGGCGGACGTGCT
>JANPIY010000452.1:0-6277 GCA_031425255.1 Planctomycetota bacterium | reverse complement strand
CCCCGCCGGGCACGCGCGTGAATCATTGAATACTGAAGAACCACGACGATGACCAGCTCCAGACGTTCGCGGGCCTCGACGGCTTCGTCGCGCTGTGCGTCGATTTCCTCGAATGCAGCGGGCGCGGCGATCTCTGGCGTTCGCGCTATGCCTATCTCACTGTCGATACCAGGGCGATCGAGGCCGGCCAGGCCCAACGCACGGCGGGCTGGCACCTCGATGGCATGCAGGGGGACGAGGTGCCGCTCAAGGTCCCCCCCGACATCGCCTTCGTCTGGTGCAATGCACTGCCGACGCGGTTCCTTAGCGGGGGTATCGACCTGGGCGATCTCGATCCCTCGCGCGACAACATCTTCGACGCCTTGGAACAGCGCATCGATCCTGCCAGGACCTTCACCGTGCGCCCAGGCACGATCTATCTGATCCATGCCTACATGCCGCATACCGGCGAGATCGCGGCCAAGCCTATTCCCCACCGCGCCTTCCTCCGGCTCTCGTTCAGCCTGACGCCGATCACCTCCCGCAAGCTGACCATCAACCCAGGGATCGCCTTCAATTACCCGGTCCACACTACCAGCGGCGAGATTCCCTCCCATCTGCGCACCTCGCCCGCACGTTTCAGCACAACTTCCCTCCGAGACATGAAGCCACAGCCATGATCACCATCGACGGCTCCCAAGGCGAAGGCGGCGGCCAGATCCTCCGCACCTCGCTCGCGCTCTCGGCCATCACTGGCACGCCGGTGACAATCGAGCAGATCCGCGCCAAGCGACCCAAGCCCGGCCTCCAGCGCCAGCATCTGGTGGCGGTCCAGGCGGCGGCGCGGGTCTGTGGTGGGCAGGTGGAGGGGGCGGAGCTCGGCAGTCGGGCTCTGACCCTGCATCCGCAGCGGCCGCTCGCTGGCGACTACCACTTCGACATCGGTTCAGCCGGGAGCTGCACGCTCGTCCTGCAGACGGTGCTGCCCATCCTGCTGCATGCCGATGGGCCCTCAGTGGTCCACATCCGCGGCGGCACCCACAACAGCATGGCGCCGCCGGTCGAGTTCCTGGCCGAGAGCTTCTTGCCGGTGCTGCATCGCATCGGCATCAGTGCGACCATCGAGCTGGAACGGCATGGCTTCTATCCTGCAGGTGGTGGCGCCATCCGCGCGGTCATCCAGCCGGGTGTCGCCACGGCACCGCTCGACCTGCTGGAGCGTGGCAAGACCATCAGCCGCCATGCCGAGGTCCTGCTTTGTAATCTGCCGGCCCATGTCGCCAGCCGGGAGTCGCAGGCGCTCAAGCATGCCCTGCATTGGAGCCACGACGAGGTCGATGAGCGCGAGGTCGACGCCGACGGGCCCGGCAATGCGTTGATCGTGCGCCTGCGCTTCGCCCAGGTCACCACCGTGGTCAGCGCCTTCGGCGAGCTGCGCAAGTCGGCTGAGAAGGTCGCGCAGGAGGCGGTCAGCCAGATCCGCCGCCATCTGGAGGCCGGGGTCCCGGTGTGCGAGCACCTTGCCGACCAACTGCTGTTGCCCCTGACGCTCGGCGCTGGCGGGAGCTTCCGCACCGTCGCGCCCAGTGGGCATCTGACCACCAACGCGGCGATCATCGCGCGCTTCCTGGGTGAGGTCGTGCGCTGGGAACAGCAGGGCCCGGATGACTGGCTGGTGACGGTCAAAGGCCGGTAGAACGCGCGTTGCCCGCAAGGGAAGAGGATCAGGGCTTCGGCGCGCTCCGCCTGCGGGATCAGTGGCGCGCGTGCGTCACTTCGCCTGCTGCCAGCACAACGAGCCCTGGTCGCCGTCCACATCGACGAAGACGTAGATCACGCCGCCGTCACCGAGCTTGTAGTCGATCAGGTCCGAGGTCAGGCGGTGGTGGAAGCGCTGCGGACGTCCGACCAGCAGCTCAACATCCATGGGCGCGTTCGCCCACAGCGGGTAGCCGCCGACCTTCGAGCAGTCGCAGCCCAGCTCATCGACCAGGTCGACCCACTGGTCGGAAGCCGCCATGTCGAGTCCGGTGGAGTCGACGTCGAGGTCGGTCGGCTCGTCGATGTCATCGCCATAGGCGACCTTGAAGCCCTTCCAGTCGCCCAGGCACACGCCGTTGATGACCGAGAGGAAGACTTCCGACCGCGGCACGATCACCACCGCGTTGTCACCCTTGTGGGGAAGATTGTCGAACGACTCGAAGGGATCCGAGCGATCCATGAAGCTGAGGACGAGCTTGTCGCTGTCATCGGCGAGCGGCAGCGCCGACACCAAAGCCATGGTTTTTCCCGTGCGTTGACCACGCGGATGCTTGAAGCCGCGCTTCACGTGACCACCCAGCTGACCGATCGCGAGGGTCGGGTTGGAAGCACGGACGAGAGGGCGGCTGAGCATGATGGCCTCGGGGTGAGCGGCGGAGTCTATGCTGACAACGGTGGCGGCAAACCATCAGGAAGTTTCGCGCACGGAGCAGCACAGCGAGCGCTGACGCGTGCGCGCGTCAGCACATCAGCGACGCGCCGGTCACATGCGCGCGACGACATCACGATGTCGTGAATGGTGACTCGATGAGGCGCAGTGATGAGATTGAGTAAAAATAATTTGCGAGTTGATGAAATGGCGTCTATGCTCTGCACAGCAATCATTAACCCAAGGAGTGCATTCAATGCCTGCTAAGAAGAAAGCCGTCAAAGCCAAGAAGCCAGCTGCCAAGAAGGTCGCTGTCAAGAAAGTCGCCAAGAAGAAGACCGCCGCCAAGAAGGGCGCGAAGAAGTAAGCGACTCCCCGGTCGACGGATCGTCACACGACGCTCTCCGTCGACCGGGTATCACTACACGGACAGCAAGTCTTCCTTGCCAACGTGAAGCTCGACCCAGCGCCGCGACATCGCGGCGCTCCTCCACTTCAAAGGTGGAGCAGCAACCGGTCGGGTCATCAACAACGTTCCGAGTTCCGTCACCTACCTCGCCAAGCGACATCATGTCGTTTGACGACACGGTTACGGGAACGGGGTCGCAGGGGAAACCCGTCGACCTCCCGCGACGACTGAGCCTGGCCGGCCCAGTCCGAGGAAAGGAGCTACGCCCTTGTATCTGCGGGTCTCCCTCACGGACCGCTGCAACCTGCGCTGCATCTATTGTCTTCCCGAGCACGCCCAGTTTGCCTCGACGCGCGCCACCAGTGGCGAGCTGAGACGCCTCATGGCCCTCGTGTGGGCTGCGGCAAAAGTTCATAAAATTCGTCTAACCGGTGGTGAACCAACGCTTTGCGACGACCTCCCAGAGTTCGTGGCGCACGCACGTTCGCTCGTCGATGTGGTCGGCCTGACCACCAACGGCGTTCTCCTCGAAGCCATGCTGCCACATTTGCAGGCTGCTGGACTCAACCGCCTCAACATCTCGCTCGACGCTCTCGACGCCGAGGGCTTCCGTCGTTTCGCGCGTCGTAATGGACTCGATCGGGTGGTCGCATCCATCCGCGCCGCGCGTCGTTTCGGTTTCAACCCCCTCAAGATCAACGCCGTGGCGATGCCTGATACCGACTACGCAGCGCTGGTGCGCTTCGCCGCCTGGGAGGGTGTCCATGTCCGCTTCATCGAGTTGATGGCGATCGGCGAGGCCAGGTCGTTCCAGCCGCAGGCGCACGTCGCCGCCGATGAGATGCGGCGTCGGCTCTTCGCCGCCGGCATCTCGCTCCGCGAACGCACCGACCGCGACGAGCCCACCGCGCGCGTCTGGTCGATCGATGATCACGAGGTGACGGAGTGTTCGGTCGGCTTCATCACCACCGTCAGCCAACCCTTCTGCGCCACGTGTGATCGCCTACGCCTGTCGTCGCAGGGTCGGCTCTTCACCTGTCTGATGGACAACAGCGGCCACGACCTGCTGACGCCACTGCGTGCTGGCGACGAGGATGCCGTGCGGGCGATCGTCGTCGCTGCCGTCAACGGCAAGCGACCGCCAGCGACCTTCGTCCGCCATGAGAACATGGCCGCGATCGGGGGATGAGTGCCGGAAGTCACCGTCTTGTACTTCGCCCAGGTGCGTGATCGCCTGGAATGCGACCACGACCGCCTCGTGCTCCCGCTGGAAGTCGACGCCGCCACCATCCTGGCTGCGGTCTGTGCCCGGCACCCGACGCACGCCGTGCTCATCGCTCATTGCCGCGTGGCAGTGGATCAGCAATTCCTCAGTGCCTCGGCGAGCATCAGCGCACACAGCGAGATCGCCCTGATCCCACCCGTCAGCGGTGGCTGACGATGGGATCGTCGACCGGCATCATCGAGGGACCTCTGCCCGGCGGCCTACTGACCCCGGCGGTGCTCTGTGCACCTGACCATGGCGCCATCACCAGCTTCGTGGGGGTTGTGCGTAACCACCATCACGGCCGCGGCGTCACCCATCTGATCTACGACTGTTATCGACCGATGGCGGAAAAGCTGTTGTGCGACCTGGTCCAGGAGGTGGCTGCACGGTTCGATCCTGGGCTGCACGCCGCCATCCATCATGGCATCGGCCGCATCGACCCAGGTCAGGCGTCGGTCGCCATCCACGTCGCCTCGGCCCACCGCGTCGCCGCCTTCGATGCGTGCCGCCACCTGATCGAGCGCATCAAGCAGGACCTGCCGGTGTGGAAGCAGGAGTTCTACTCGGACGGCTCCTCGCTGTGGCTCAAGGGGTCATGAGGATGGATGGTCGGCGTCTGACATTGTTCCCGGGGATGGGAGCTGATGCGCACATGTACGATGCCGTGAGCCAGCGCGTCGCCGGAGTGACGGTATTGCCCTGGTTGCCGGTGGGCCCCCGACCTCATGGCGACCTCGGGTCCTACGCGCGTCGCTATGTGCGGGAGGGCTTGGTGCGCCCGGGCGACCTCCTCGGTGGCAGCTCCTTCGGTGGCATGTTGGCGCAGGAGATCGCCCGGCTCATCCCGGTATCGTGCCTGCTCCTGATGGGGACCTGCCGTTCGGGCGCAGGCATCGCACCATGCCTGCGTCGGTTGGGCCGCTTCGCTCCGGTCTTGCCCATTCCGCGCCGGCCAGCAGCGCTGATCGCCTGGCCCCTGGCGTTTGAATTCGGTGCCACCGGCCTGGCGCATCGCCGCCTGCTCCAGCAGTGGATCACTGAAACGGATGCCGAGCACCTGCGTTGGGCGGCTCAGGCCGCCGTCGGTTGGAAAGGTGCTGGGAGGTTGACCGCGGAGGTGTTCCAGATCCATGGCAGTCGCGACCGGGTCCTGCCTCCCGCCGCCAGCGGTGCGGACCTGTTCGTGGCTGGTGCGGGTCATCTGCTGGTCGTCACCCATCCCGACGCCGTCGCCCGCTGGTTGTTGGATGCCCTCACCCTGGTCGACTGGATGCCATGCCCACACGCCCCCGTCTGACTCATCTCGACGACGCCGGCCAAGTGCGCATGGTCGATGTCGGTGACAAGGCGGTGACCGCACGCAGTGCCAGCGCTCAAGCCATCGTCCACTTGCCCGCCGTGTGTGTCGCGGTGTTGCGCGCAGGTGGGACCACCCGTAAGGGCAACGTCTTCGAGGTCGCCCGCCTCGCTGGCATCATGGCGGCTAAACGAACTAGCGACCTCATCCCGCTGTGTCATCAGATTCCGCTCTCGGGGGTCGCGGTCGAACTGGTGCTCACGGGGCGACGCCTCGTCATCACCGCCACGGCCCGCTGCCATGGCCAGACGGGCGTCGAAATGGAGGCGCTGACGGCTGCCTCGGTCGCCGCGTTGACGGTCTATGACATGCTCAAAGCCCTCAGTCACGACCTCGTGATCAGCACCATCGAGCTGGTGACCAAGGACGGCGGGCGCCATGGACGCGTCGATCGGCGTCGTACTGTACGAGCGGCCAAAAAAAGTTGATGCGCACCCGCCTATGACCCTGGGCTGACCCTGGGCTGACCAGTGCCGATGTCCCTGCCATTTCCCTTCGGATGCTCCCGCCATGTTGACCTATGCCGAAGCTCTCGCACTGATCGCCGCCATCGAGGTCGCGCCAGCGTCAGAACCGCTGCCACTGCGCGCGGCCGCCGGGCGCATCGTGGCACAGGACATCCACCTCGGCGCTGATCAGCCGCCGTTCGATCGCGCGACCATGGACGGCTACGCGATCTGCCCGCAGCCCGACACCACCTCCTACACCGTGCGCGGCGTGGTCTACGCCGGGGAGGCTTTCGCCGGCAGCCTGCAACCGGGCGAAGCCGTGCGCATCATGACTGGCGCTCCGGCGCCGCTCGGGACCACGGTGGTGCCGCATGAGCTCAGCGATCAGGGGGAGACGGTCGTCACC
>JANPIY010000451.1:0-2015 GCA_031425255.1 Planctomycetota bacterium | reverse complement strand
GCGGTTGGTCCAGTTTGCGTCCCTGTGGCGAGGTCATCAACAGCGTTGGTTTTGCACTCTGGGTCATCAGGTGATCGAGGCAGCCGGCGATCGGCGGCGCCATCATCACCATTCCTGGGCCACCGCCGAACGGCCGGTCGTCGACCTTGCGGTGACGGCCGCCGGCCCAGGCGCGGGGATCGACCGCCGCGATATCGATCAGACCACGACGGCGCGCGCGCCCGACGATGCTGCTGTCGAGGTAAGCCTCGCAGGTATCGGGGAAGAGGGTGACGAGGTCGATCTTCATGGTTGGAATTGCCACGGTGCGAAGTGCGAGGTGCGAGATGCGAAGTTGGGAGTGCCTGTGCGCCAAGTGGAAGCGACCGAGTCTACCTCAGGACTGAACGGACTGCAGGGTTCATGCCCGCGGCGGCAGAAGGTTCTCCGCACGTCGCACCTCGCACGTCGCACCTCGCACCCGGGCAATCTGCTCACCACTCCTCCACCCCGGCCGCGGTCGCGTAGTAGATCTCCTGCACGCCGAGCTTCCTCAAGGCGTCGACCACCTCCACCACTCGACCGTGGCGCGATTGCTGATCCGCCAGCAGGGTGACCTTGGGATGTCCGTGGACCACGGCGGCGAGATCTCGGACCTCGAGCGGGCGGCCTTTGAACGACATGGCTCCGCCGGCATCGATCACCAGATCGAGCGTGGTGGGCGCCGGCTTGGCGCCGGTACCCGCCTGCGGCAGGGAGACGGGCAGATCGCGGCTTTGCGCCGCCTGGCTGGCGAGCACGAAATAAACCACCAGCACCAGGGCGATGTCGACCAGGGCGGTGAAATCCAGGGCGGTGCGTTGCCTGCCGTGTCGCCGACGCAGCGCCATGTCAGGCTTTCGCTCCGGCGGCATAGACCGGCAGATCGGTAGCGGCGTATTCCAACTCGTCGATCAGGCGTCCAGATAAGCCGGACAAAAGCTGGTATGCGACGAATGCACCGATCGCCACCGCCAAGCCGGCGATGGTGCAGGCGAGGGCCTGGTAGATGCCGGTTGCCGCCACGGCATGGGTGACATTGGCCTTGTCGCCGACGCTGCCGAAGACTTCCATCAGGCCCGCAACGGTGCCGAGCAGACCGAGCCATGGAGCGATCTGCGAGGCGGTCTGGATCATCCCCAGACCACGTTCGATGCGCGGAATCTCGCGTTGGGCGGCTCCTAGTGCGGCGGCCCGCATGGTGTCCGGCCCGCGTTCGTGCGCGGCCAAACCACCGCGCAGTACGCGCGCCATCGGATCGTCCTCATTCAACTCGGCCAATGCCGCCCGCATACCCGCGCGCAACATGGTCGCATGACAGCGTTCACGGATGCTCAGGAAACGTTTGCGTAGGGGCCATAGCCGCCAACAACGTTCGATGACCAAGGTCATGGTACCCAACGAGATGAACGAGATGAACAGGACGGTGAAGCCACCGTGCTGGATGATGGCGCGCAGCAGGTCAATCATGCAGACTCCGGAATCCGAGAAGCGGTATCACGCTTGACGGTGCGATGGAATTGGGGCTAGTCACGGGGTAAAGATCCCTTAGCTGTTACGGACCACTCGAAGTGTTCGGAGATCTCATGTCGGATCTGGTTCCTGTCCTTCTCGGCACCGCAGGCATGGTCGATAGCGAGTGTTTCATGTTGGGACGGGGTATCGACATCGTAGTGGGTCGCAGTCGTTCCTGTGACATCAGTCTGAGACGCACCGCCGCCTATCTCAAGACCCCCCCCGCCCAGCGCGACAGCGATCATGATTTCAACACCGTCAGCCGTCGCCATCTGAAGGTCCAGGTCACCGGTCAGGTGGCGAACATCCAGGACCTCTCGACCAACGGCACCTTCTTCAACGGCGAGCCGATGCGTGAGCCGCAGACCGTCGATCTCACCGCTGGTCCCTGCACCATCCGTCTGGGCACGCGTGAGAGCTTCCAACTCCTGCTCCTGCCCAGCGATGACCCCCGCCTGAAGCAGGGCCAGGCGATCAGCGTC
>JANPIY010000450.1:0-8105 GCA_031425255.1 Planctomycetota bacterium | reverse complement strand
GGCGTGCGCACGCTGCAGGGTGATCATGCTCGCAAAGTGGGGGCGGTGACCCGCGAGTGGACCCTGGTCCAGCCGGCTCCTGGCTTGCTGGTGCCGGTGGGTGGCAAACTCACCTCCGCGCGCGTCGAGGCCGCGCGTACGCTCGAGGTCGTCGTCGATCGCCTGGGCCGCGCCTTCGCGCCAGGTACCACCGGCCAGCGGCTCCTGCCCTGGGCGCCACGAGAACCATGGGCGGTATGGGCGCGAGCGCATCTGAGCCGTGGGCGGCGACTCGGTCTCGACGCCGCCACCGCCGTGGCCTGCCTGCGCCGTCATGGCCGCCATGTCGAACGGCTCTGGCGACGTCTCCATCAGCATCCGGCAGAGGCCGCGCGCATCGATCCCAGGTATCCGTTCTGCTGGGCCGAGGCTGCCCTCGCGGTGCGGGAGGAGATGGCCGTGACCCGCAGCGATGTCCTGCGCCGGCGGATACCCCTGGAGATATTGGGTACGCAGCCGTCAGCGGTGGCGGAGCGGATCGATCAGCTCCTCGCAGCGCAGGCCGTTGAGCGGCCATGAAAAAGCGGCCGGCACCACGGGCGCCGGCCGCATCACATTTTCGTTTCCAGGACGCCGGACTCGATCAGTGACCGAGTTCCTTGGCGTTCGCCGTCCACCAGATGAAACCTTTTTCGATGGCTTCGGCGCGGGCCAGGGGATTGGCGCGCGAGCTAAAACCGAAGTCCTGCTTGGTCATCAGCGTCAGGGAACGCGCGATGTGGTCGGCGGCGACGTTCGCCTCCATCGCCATCAGCAAGTGGGGGACGGCGGGCGTGTAGTTGAGCTTCACCAGGGCTTCGGCGGCGTAGCGTCGCACCCCAGGGTTGGGATCGGCGAGGGCATCGCCCAGCGCCGCGCCATGGGCACGATCGCCGAGCAGGCCGAGCGAGATCGCGCACATCCGGCGCACATGCGGTTTGCCATCGAGCGCCAGGCTCTTGAGCAGGATGGGGGCCGCCTCGGCCACCGACATCACGCCCAGATTGGCGCTGCTGCTGGCGCGGATGGCGGTCTGCGGGTCGTTGGCGCGGGCGAGGTAGTCGGCGCTGGCCAGCGACTGCAGGCGCGAAAGCGCGTTCATCGCCGCGACCCGGACTTCGGCGTGGTCGCTCTTGAGCAGGTTCTTCAACGCCGGAATCCCGGCCTGGCCACCCTCGGTGGGAAGGGCGCAGGTGGCGGCGACGATCTCAGCAGGAGAACGGTTGGAGGATTGCAGCCAGGGCAGTAGGTACGGGACCAGCGAAGGGTCCTGCTGATGACCGATCAGGCTCAGGGCCTCGACCCGTACGGCTTCCTCGGGCGAGCTCAGGCGGACCAGCAGATCGGCGATACGGCGTTGATAGAACAGGTCTGCGGCCCGGGCCGCCTCCAGCACCTGCGCGTCGGTGACGGCTTCGGCAGCGGCGGTGGGCGCAGCAGCCTCCTCGGCGGTGAATCCGGCAGGACCGATGGGGGCCAGGCCGAGGAGGGCGGCGAGGAGGGCAGGCAGGATGGCGCGCATGGGGCGCACCCTAGGCCACCGTCAGGCCGACGCCACCTGGGCGGGGAAGACGCCCCCGCGCCGTGTGTCAGCCCGTGGTGCGCAGACGGGACGAGGCCTGATGCACCGCTCTGGGGTCCTGTTCCGGAAGGGTGACGCTGAAGCAGCTTCCGGTCGTATCGCTGCGCAGGCCGATGGTGCCGCCCAGCACGGCGAGCAGCTGCCGGATGATCGCCAGGCCGAGTCCGGTGCCGCCATGTTGGCGGCTGCGATGGGCATCGACGCGGTAGAAGCGTTCGAAGATCCGTTCCTGGTGCTCGGCCGGGATGCCGATGCCGGTGTCCTGCACCTCGAGACTCAGGGTCTGCTCGCTGCCACGCTTCAGACGCAGCCAGACCGTGCCCCCAGGGCGGTTGTAGCGGATGGCGTTCGAGACCAGGTTGCCGATCAGCTGCCGGAGCAGTTCGGGATCGCTGAGGACGGGCAGAGCCGTGGGGCCCTCCAACTCCAGGCGCACCTGTTGACGGTCCGCTACGGGCGAGGCCTCCTCGATCAGGGCCCGGCAGATCGCGACCAGGTCGGCGGGCTCGGGCCGGACTTCCCAGGCGCCCTGTTCCAGGCGCGAGAGGGTCAGGACGTCGCGCACCAGTTCCGCCAGACGATCGCTGTGATGGGCGATCTTCCCGACGAATGCGCGGGTGGTCGCCGGATCCTCTTCGATGATACCGTCGAGCAGCGTCTCGGCGAAACCGGCGATGGCAGTCAGCGGGGTCTTGAGCTCGTGACTGACCGCGGCGATGAAATCACGGCGCGCGCCTTCGAGGTGCTTGAGCTCGGTGAGGTCGTGCAGGACCACCACCCGTACCTCGCCCGCGACCGGGATGACCAGGGCGCGCAACTGCCGACGGCGGTGCTCGAACTCGCGCGCGAGGTCGCCCTCGAGCACCGGCAGGTGCTCGTAATAGGGCCTGCCCACCGCCTCGGCGCCGCCACCCGCCAACTGGCGATAGGCCGGGTTGGCATAGAGCACCTGATCGAAGCGGTCGACGCAGGCGACGCCCTCCGCCAACGCGCCGAGCGCGCCGTCGAGCAGGGCGCGCTGGTGCGACAGCGCCTGTTGGCCATTCATCAAGCGCTCGCCCATGGCGTTCAGCTCATGACCGAGATGGGCCATGACGTCGCCGCCCAGGAGCCCGGCGCGGCGGGTGAACTGGCCATTCGCGAAGGCTCGCGCGACCGCCACCAGCTCGGCGACGCGCGTGCGGTCGCGCCACAGATGCAGACCGATGACCAGGCCGGCGACCACGATCACCACCACCGCCGCGATCGCCATCGGTCGCAGCAGGCGCTGCTCCAGACTGGTCTCGACCGTCAGCGGGGCGGCGATGCGGACGATGCGGCCATCGCTCCCCAGCTTGGCCGCATAGAGCATGTCGAGGGCGACGCTATCGCTGCGCCGGCGGGCGGCACCGATGCCGGTCGCACGCGCCTGGATGACCTCGGGCCGCGTGTTGTGGTTGTCCATCCGCCGGGTGTCGCCCTGCGAATCGAAGACCGGCGTGCCGTCCGCCAGGATGATGGTGACGCGCCGGTGGCCGGGCAGCACGCTGCGTCGCAGGCGCGAGAGGTCGGTGTCGTCGGCGACCAGCGCCGCCACCAGTTCGGCCTCGGCACGGATCTCGTTCAGCAGGCTGTCGGCGACCACATCGGTCACCACCTCGAACTGATAGGCGAGCGAGGCCCAGATCACCACGGTCAAGGAGACCGCCGCCACCACCAGCCAACGGGCGCCGAGCAGTAGGGCGCGCCAGGGTGCGGCCATCAGGGAGTCTCCATGGTCCGCAGGCTGCGGAGGAATGCGGGATGGTCCAGAGCCTGGTTCGAACAGGCTTCAGCGGCGCATGGAGCGGTGTGGAGTTCGGGGTGCGGGGTTGATAGGCAGGCGCCTATGACACGGGTGGTGTTCACCATGGGGTAGAGTTCACCAGCCGAGGACGTGCTCGGGCCGAGCCTCGCACCTCGCGCTTTACCCTGAAGCCGGCGATAGCGACTTGGCCTTCGCAAGCGTGTCCCAATGCAAAGCCGAAATGAAGATGGATCCCGGATTCGTGAGAAGTGAGCGTAGGATTTGCTCACTCGGGAGATGAAGAAAAGCAGCACGGAAAGGATGCCGAGGAGAATCAGAGCAGGTGTCGGGGTTCCGGAATGATGGGAATCGTGAAAACCACCGTGGTTCGACGTTATCATGAAAATCTGCTTGAAGAGGTATGGTCGTCCGACAGGCTCCCACGCCTCCGAGGGCTGTTCATGAATTCCGTGACCCGAGTTGGACTGATTCTGGTGCCCGCATGCGCGGCGGCGCTGGGTTGGTTCCTATACTTCGACGGATCATCGCCCTCCTCTCCGCTGATTCCGACTACCAAAACCCCCGCGTCGTCGCCGGTCCATGCACCGTCGCCCACGGAGACGACACCGGCTGTTCCCACCACTGGCTTACCGAGTACCCCGGCCACTCCCGCGGTGGGGAGCAGTCCCGCCGCGGCGGGCATTCCCGCGGTCGCCCCAGCGACTCCGACAACCGACACGATCGGGACCGTCACGTCGGTCCCTGCCAGCACCAACCCGCAGGTGGCGGCGGTGGCGTCCGCACTTCAGACCAAGACCCATCCCGAACGGCTCAGCGCGCTGGTCGCACCCGCGCCCTTCGATGCCGCCGCCTTTGCGGCCAATCCAAAAGCGTATGTCGATGACGTGGCACCAGCCCGGGCGTTCCAAACCGCCACTCCGGATGAGAGGACCCCGGTGTTGCGACCGCTGTCGGCAACGCAGGCGACCGCGCGGCAGGACGAAGCCGTCATCCTGCGCGTGGTCACGCTGCCACACGCCCCGGTACATTTCACGAGTTTTGATCTCGGCCGCTTCGGAAATCAGCTGTCGGCGCAGACGGTGGTGGCGGACGCCCATGGGGTCGCCGCCGTCAGCTTCACCGCCGGCCCCGGCACCATCGACGGGGTGCACATCCTCGCGGGATCGCCATTGGCTTCGGGCCAGGTCGCCTTCGATCTCACCATCACTGCCGCGCAGGCTCCCGCCGCTCCCGCTGCTCCCGCTCCCGCCCCTAACGTTCCCGCTGCCGCGCAGGCCGTGGGCGCGGGCATCTAGGACACCACCATGCGTACGCTCTCCCGTCTCGTCGTCGGCATCTCGGCCCTCCTCGGCGCCTTCGGATCGGCCATGGCCGGCGATGTCACGCCGCCACAGGCCACGGCGGGGGTGGGCGCCAGCCCGACCATCCCCTTCTGTGCAAATATCACCAAGAAATGTAGTGGCGGCAGCAGCGGCGGTGGAGACGGGCCGTGCCCGACCACGGTGACCATCGGTGACCCGGACCAGGGCGACAAGGAGTCCTGCGATGAGAGCTCTGGCTCTTTCATTGATAATCTGTCGTACAGCCATTTACATTTTGCTAGCGATTACTTGGCGAGTGGGCAATCGACCGGCGGCTGTGGCCCGTGCGGCGGTGGCGCCTCCGGCAGTTCCGGCGATGCGGGTCTGATCCCATTGGCGCTGACGCGCATCCATCGCTTCCGCAACATGACCGAGCGGTCGAGCTTCGGGCCCGGCGTGTTCTCCAACCACGACGTCACGCTGCGCATCGCGCGTAAGGACAACGGCGCCTGGCAGGTGACGGCGACGGATCCCAACGAACTGATTCCCTTCACCCTCAGCGACGTCGGTGGCGGCGTCTTCAAGGGCACGGGCTGGAACCACATTCAGGGCCTGCGCTTCTATGTGGGCGCGCACGGCACCGGTGCGACCACGGCCGACCCCTCGCTGGCGGTGAGCGCGGTGCTGACCACGTTCAAAGGCCACACCTTCACCTTCGAGCTGTTCGATCCCTATGGCTCGTTGCCGAGCCCATGGACCTACGGCGAGATCGGCGTGCCCAGCTCGCACGGCAGCGCCGGGGTGGCCAATGGCATCTACTCGCTCAGCGCCAGCGGCGCCGACATCGGCGGCACCGCCGATTCGTTCGGCTACGTCTACCAGGCGTTCTCGGGCGACACCACCGTCACTGCGCGCGTCGATTCCTTGGCCACCTACCGTGGATTGGCGGCAGGCATTACCCACGCCGATGCCAAGGCGGGAGTGATGCTGCGTGCCGGGCTGGATGCCAATGCGCCGATGGTAAACCTCTCGCTGTCACCCAGCGGCCTGGACTTCATCTCCCGCACGGGCGCCGGCGTGGCGGCAGTGGTGGACCTCACCGATACCGCGGTGGTCGCCCCCCGCTGGGTGCGCCTGCAGCGCGTCGGCAACCTCATTACCGGCTCCAAGTCCAGCGACGGCCTCACCTGGAACACGGTGTTCAGCAAGACCGTGGTGCTCGGCACCACGGTGTTCTCCGGCTTGTCGGTGACGGCTCGTAACGGCTCGGGCGTGCTCAGCGACGGCGCCTTCAGTGGTGTCGCGACGGTGGGGGCGGCGGTGGCCAAGCCGAGCTGGCCGGCACCGGTCACGGCGCCGTATACGACGTCGACGTATGCCGGGCGCCTCACCGCGCTACGCGATCGCAACGGCTACGGCACCACCCTGGCCTACAAGACCTGGACCGCACCCCAACTGCTGGCCGCCCCGGATCGCCGCTGGCAGCTCGATACCGTGACCGACGCGCACGGGCGCCGGCTGACCTTCCAGTATGGTGCGACGCAGGTCTCCGGGCGTTGGGCGGTGTCGTCGGTGACGTTGCCCAACGGTGGCGTGCTGACCTACACCTACACCAACGGCCTCCTTACCGGCGTCGCCTACCCGGCCGGCGAGGGCACGATCTCGACCTTTACCTACACGCCCGACGCGGCGACCAACTGCACCATCGTGGGGTACGACGACTCCGGCGCGGAGACCACCCACCGCCGCAAGCAGACCTACCTCACCAACCAGTTCTCGGGCGCGATCTCGAACCGCGGCGTCGCGGTGTTCAACCAAGCCTCGAACCTCATCCGCATCCTGATCAATGGCGCGGGCGAGGTCGGCTACCTGAGTATGCCGGTCAATGCTCTGAAGTGGCAGGTCTACGAGGGCGGCGGCAGGGCGAAGGAGATCACCAAAATCGCCGCCGGCATCGAGATCCGCTACTTCGCATCGTGGACCTTCGCCCCGGCCACGGGCTTCTCAGGTACCCTGGAGACGGCGTTCACCAAGGTGGAGTACCCCAGCGATGACAAATACCGCCAGGGGGCGGCGTCGAAGACCACCACGCACGAGGGGGTGGTCATGACGCACCTCACCGACGCCGATGGCTGCCGCACCAAGACCACCTACAGCGATGGGACCACCGAGGAGTTCGCCTACAACGGCTTCAAGCAGAAGACCCGTTACAAGGACCGGCTGAACCGCGTGACGCGGTGGACCTATGACCCGGTGCGCGGCAATGAGACCTTGCGCGAAGAGGGCATACTCTTCGTGCCCACCCTAACCCCGCCGGCTGATGTGAACCAGTCCGAGTATGCGTCCTTCGAAAAGGAGTACTACCCGGCCGGTGACGCTCATCAGTACCTGCTCAAGGCGACGCTCGACGCGTTCGACCGCCGTACCACCTACACCTACACGCCGATCAGCGCCAACGGTGACAGCCGTTTCTTGAAGACGATCGTCACGCCCGCCGACAGCGGCGCCGGGACCATCACCGCCGCGACGTTCACCTACGACACCACCGGCCGGCGGCGCACCGCGCAGGACGCCCTCGGTCGTACCACCAGTTTCGACTTCGACGCCCGTGACCGTCTGGTCAAGACCACCTACGCGGACGCCTCGACCGAGATCACCGTTTACGGCACCGGCGCCGATAAGAACCTGGTGATCCGCAAGAAGGACCGCCAGGGCACCCTGACCGAATTCGCCTATGACCTGCACGGCCGCCCCACCACGACCACGGTCGGGCTCAAGACCATGTCGGCGGATGGCACCATCACCACGGTGATCCCCATCGCGACGGTCAACGCCGAGTCGCTGTCGGTCCAGACCATCATGACCTACCTGTACGGCACCGACCTGCCAGCGACACGGAAGGTCAACGGCACGCTCACCGGCCTGGCATACGACTACCGCCGTCGCCCGCTGAGCGTGACGCGATATCCGACGCACGCCTCCGCTGGGCTGACCACGACCAACCTCTACGTCAACAATCTGCTGCGCCAGGTGACCGATCCCTATGGCCGCAAGACCTACCACGTCTACCGTGCCAGCGACGCGCGGCGCATCCGCGTGGTGCAGGGCTTGGTGCCCGCCGACGGCCTGGCCAGCTACGCTGATGCCGCCACCGTGACGCGCCCGGCCGGGACCAATCCGGTACTGACCGTCACCGACTTTGGTCTCGACGTCGAAGGCCAGCAGACCTCGCTGACCGATCCGCGTGGCATCATCAGCACGGCGTTCTTCGACAGCCGCGGTCGCGTGACCTCGCAGGTCGAAGCCTCGACGCTGACCGAGTCCGGCCGCACCGACACCATCTACGATGTGCAGTCGAACGTGACCGAGATCCGTACCCCCCGGTACTTCGACACCACGGACGTCCTCGGGTACCAGA
>JANPIY010000449.1:0-7284 GCA_031425255.1 Planctomycetota bacterium | reverse complement strand
CAACGTGTCGAGCGTGACGGCGACATCTCTGTATCTCTATTGGCTCTCGTCGACGGACAACGCCGGTAGTACGGGACTGAGCTATGAGGTCCTCGTCAATGGCACCGTCGTGCTCAATACGACGAGCACCGGCAGTTCCGTCACCGGCCTGGCCGGTGGCACCAGCTATACTTTACGGGTTCGGGCACGTGATGCCGCTAGCAATATCTCGACACAGTCCCTGCCGTATGTGGTCACCACCACGCCGTCCGACACGGTGGCGCCGACAGTCCCAGGGGCTCCGAGCCTGGTATCCAACTCCGCGACCTCGGTGACCCTGCAGTGGGCGGGATCGACGGACGCGGTCGGAGTGGTCGGGTACGAAGTGCGGCTCGCAAGCGTGGTCGTAGCCCAGGTCACCAGTGGCACGAACTACACTCAGACCGGGCTCACGCCGGGTGCGAGCTCGGCGTACGCTGTGCGGGCCTATGACGCCGCCGGCAACCGTTCAGCGTTCGGCACCAGTTCGAATCTGACGCCCCTGGCGGATACGACCGCGCCCACGGCGCCCACCGGCCTGGCGGCGGGCCCAACTACCACCAGCAGCGTGCCTCTGAGCTGGACAGCCTCGACCGACGCCGTCGGCATCCAGTATTATGCTGTGAATCGCAACGGGTACGGCCAGGTCGGCACCACCACCGGTACCACGTTCATCGATACACTCAGCCTTCTCCCTGGGACCAGCTACACCTACACGGTGTCGGCACGCGACCTGGCGAACAACGCTTCGCCGGCGAGCACCTCGGCCGCGGCGACGACCGCAGCCGACATCGTCGCACCGAGCAAGCCAGGAACCCCGTATGCGTCTTCTACGAGTGCGATACGGGCGACGGCGGTCGACCTGACGTGGGGACCCTCGACCGACAACCTGGCGGTGACTTCCTATGACGTCCTGCGCAATGGTATTAAAATGGGGAGTCCTACCTCGGCGAGCTACACCGACAACGGCCTTACCGCGGGCGTAACCTATTCGTACACCATCATCGCCCGGGATTACGCCACCAATTCCTCGCCCACCAGCAATGCCTTCGCCGTGACCACGCTCGCTGATTCGGTTGCGCCGCTACCGCCGACCACGCTGACGCTCTCAGCGCGCACGGATTCCAGCCTGACCGTCTCCTGGAGCGGCGGCAGCGATCCGGGCGGCAGCATCTCAGGGTATGACGTGGTGGTCGCGGGCGGTGCGACGATCCCGCTCGGCAATGTCACCTCGACGGTCATCAGCGGACTGCTGCCATCGACGTCTTACACCATCACGGTGAAAACGGTCGATGCGGCCGGCACCCGCTCGGTGGCGAGCCTACCCCTGGTGGCGGTCACCGCGATCGACACCACGGCGCCGTCGGCGCCTGGGGCGCCCACCTTGTCATCGAATACGACCACCTCGATCACCATGGCGTGGACCACGGCGAACGACAACGTCGCGGTGGCTGGCTATGAGATCCTGCGCTCGAGCACCATCGTCGGCCGGGTGAGCAGTGGACTGTCCTTCACCGATACCGGACTCGCTCCCGGTGCCAACCCGTCCTATAACGTGCGCGCCTTCGACGCGGCCGGCAACCGGTCGGTGCTGAGCGGCAACACGTACCTGCTGACGCTGCCCGATACCACGGCGCCAACGGCCCCGACCCTGTCGAGCGCGTCCGGTGCGACCGCGGCCAGCGTTTCGCTGAGCTGGACGGCGGCAAATGACAATGTGGGCATCCAGAATTACTCCGTGCGACGCAACGGCTCACAGGTGGGCACCACCACGGGCACCGCCTTCACCGATGTGCAATTGTCCGCCAGCACCACCTATACCTACACGGTGATCGCGCGCGATCTGGCCAATAACCTGTCGCCGGCCAGCAATGCATTGTCGGGGACGACCCTGGTCGATTCCGTTGCACCCTCGGTGCCGGGCACTCCCTATATTCCTTATCCAGGCGCTCTCACCGCGACGTCGGTCTCCCTGTACTGGGGACCGTCGTCCGACAATGTCGCGGTAGCGGCGTATGACGTGTACCGAAATGGCGTCATCGCCAACAGTCCGGTAGGGCCCTCCTTCTCTGAGAACGGGCTGACGGCCGGAACCACCTACACCTACACGGTGGTGGCTAGAGACGCGGTCGGCAACGCGTCGGCAGCCAGTGCGGCGTGTATTGTCACCACCACGGCCGATACGACGGCCCCGCTTCCGCCGATCAATGTGGCCTTGAACGCGCGTACCGATTCCAGCCTCCTGGTCGTCTGGAGCCCGGGAACGGATGGGGGAACCGGCAGTGGCGTGGTTGCCCACGAAATCTTCGTCGATGGCGTCTTGCGGACGACCGTGCCGATGAACACCAATTCCGTCACCATTTCCACCCTGTTGCCGAATACGTCCTATGCGATCACTCTGAAAGCGGTGGATGGCGGCGGAAACCGTTCCGTCCTCAGCCAGCCCCTGGTGGCCAGGACCGGGGTCGACCAGACCATACCGGGCACGCCCGCCACGCCGACCATGTCCACCAGGACCATGACCTCGATCAGCATCCAATGGGTTATGCCGAACGACAATGTGGGGGTGACCGGGTACGAGATCATGCGCAACAGCGTGATGGTCGGCCAGGTGATCAGCGGACTGACCTTCACCGATACGGGGTTGTCGCCAAATACGACCTACAGCTACTACCTGCGCGCTTTCGACGCAGCGGGGAACCGCTCGACCTGGAGCACCGGGGCTAGCATTGCCACATTGCCGGACACCGTGGCCCCGAGTGTTCCCAGCGGGCTCAATGTGACCGGAATCACCGTCACGACGGTGGCCCTGGGTTGGGCGGCCGCCAACGACAACGTGGCGATGCAGGGCTATGTGGTCTATCGCAGTGGCACCCAGGTGGGCACACCCACCACCACGAGCTTCACCGACACCGGCCTGACGGCGAACACCGCCTACACCTACACGGTCAAAGCCAAGGACATGGCCAGCAACCTCTCGGCGGCCAGCACGGCGCTCCCCGTCACCACGGCGGTCCAGTCCGCACCCTCGATCGCCACCCATCCGGCGAGCCGGATCGGCCAGGAAGGCACCACCGCGACGTTCAGCGTGGTCGCCAATGGCTCGGTCACGCTGGCGTACCAGTGGAGCCGCAGCAATGACAGCGGTGCTTCGTGGGCACCCATCGACGGCGCCACGACGTCCGCCTATGCTTTGCCCGCTATCGCTTTTGGCGATAGCACTGCCAGGTTTCGCTGCCAGGTGACCAACGCCTTTGGGAATGTGACCTCGAACGCGGCGATCCTCACCGTCACGCCCTTCGCGCCGACCATCATCGGTGAACCGGCGGATCAGGTGGTCGCAACGGGCGCGCCTGCGACCTTCGCGGTCGAGGCGATGAGCGTGGCACCGCTCACCTATCAGTGGAGTCGCAGCTTGGATGATGGTGCGACCTGGACCATCATTCCTGGGGCGACCGAGGCCACCTACCACCTGCAGACGATCGCAGCCGACAACCTGATCAGATTCCGCTGCCAGGTATTGAATGCGGGCGGCACGGTACTCACCCGCGTGGCGCGGCTTACCGTGCAGGCGCAACCCGCGGCCGGCGTGGTGTCGCGCTGGTCCTTCGAGGCCATCACCGGTGGCGTGTCGCCGGATATCAGCGGGAACGGCAACCTGGCGACGCTGCACAATGGTCCGACCCAGGTCAACGGTTGGACCGGCTACGCACTGCACCTGAATGGCGGCAACCAGTACGTCACCACGGCGAACCGCTTCACCGATCCCCAGCAGTTCACCTTCGGCCTGTGGTTCCGCACCTCGCAGGCGGGTGGGATGCTGATGGGCTTCGGTGACGGCCAGCATGGCGCCAGCGGCAACAACGATCGCATCCTCTACGTCAACAATGCCGGCCGCCTAGTGTTCGGCGTGTGGACGGGCACGGCGGTGACCATCACCAGTCCAGGCACCGTGAACAACAATGCCTGGCACCATGCCGCGGCGACGCTGTCGGCAGGGGGGATGGAGCTCTACCTCGACGGCGTGCGCGTGGCTCAGAATACCGGCGCCACTGCGGCCCAGATCTATAACGGCTGGTGGCACCTCGGCTACGACACCATGACGCGCTGGCCGAATGCCGGCTCGACGCTGTTCTTCAACGGTGACCTGGACGAGGCGCTGGTCTACAACCGCGTCATGCAGCCGACGGAGGTCGCCGCCCTGGTGGCCGGGGAGCGGGAGTTCAGCACCTTCGCCGGCTACCCGGGCGATCTCGGCACGGTCGATGGGGTCGGCCAGAGCGCCCGTTTCACCAATCCGAACGGCATCGCGGTCGATGCGGCGGGCACGGTGTACGTCGCCGACACCGGCAACCACACCATCCGCAAGGTCAGTCCGGGCGGCGTGGTGACCACCCTGGCCGGCCAGGCCGGCAATGCCGGCTCGGCAGACGGCACTGGCAGCGCGGCACAGTTTAACAATCCCACCGGCGTGGCGGTCGACAGCACGGGCAATGTCTACGTCGCTGACCAGTACAACCAGCTCATCCGCATGGTGACGCCCGCGGGTGTCGTCACCACGGTGGCGGGCACGCCGGAGACGGCCGGGAACGTGGACGGCAGCGCGCTCAGCGCGCAGTTCACCTACCCGACCGGGATCGCGGTCGATGCGGCGGGCAACCTCTATGTCACCGATCAGGGCAACTGCACCATCCGCAAGATCACTCCAGGACCGACGCGCGTGGTCTCGACCCTGGCCGGTTCGGGTGTCCCGGGGTGGGCGAACGGCAGCGGCAGCGCGGCGGTGTTCAACTACCCCACCGGCATCGCCATCAGTGGCTCAATGCTGTATGTGGCCGACACCTACAATCAGGTGATCCGCAAGGTCACCACCGCGGGCGTGGTGACCACCCTGGCGGGCACGGTGGACACCGCCGGTGCGGTCGATGGGCCCGGCACGACCGCGCAATTCAGCTATCCCAGCGGCCTCGTCGTAGCCGGCAACGGCACCGTGCACGTGGTCGATCAGGGCAACTGCACCATCCGCGAGATCACCCCCGCCGGCGTGGTGAGCACCAGCGCGGGCTTCGCAGGCTGGGCCGGCAGCGACGATGGCGTCGGCGAGGCGGCGACCTTCAACTACCCCTCGGGCATCGCGATCGACGGCACGGGAACGATCTATGTGATCGACACCGGCAACCAGACCGTGCGCAAGGGCACCGCCAATGCCCCGGCACTTCCTGGTGCCCCGGGATGATCATGGCGCCCGCGCATCCATCATCGCCACGCGTCCTGAGCGGACGCTCCGGTAGTTCGGAAGGCGGGCCATTCTATGCCTTCCGCCTGCAGGTGGAGGAGGGCGTGGTGGTGGCCGCATCCTATGCCTGTCACGATTGTTTCTGGGCCAACACCATCGGCTCGGCGGCGCTGGTGGTGGTCAAGGATTGGTCGCCGGCGCGCTGTGCGGCGATCACCGGTGAGGACATCATCCTCGTGCTCACCGAAGCACCGCCGCTCGGCAACCGCGACCTGCTTGGCTTGGCATGCGAAGGCGTGCGCTTGGCGGCCGCGGGTGGCAGCGTTCCGCCGGCGGATCCGTCTCCGATCATCACCGTCCCGCCCGTTGCGTAAGACGTCAGCGAAAGGAACCAGCATATGGCTTATGGATACAGAGTTTATTTCACCGAACGCGCGAAACACCGCGTGGTGCGCTGGGATCCCGATACGGGTGCGGTAGCGACGGTGGCCGGCGGCGAGGCGGCGGGTGCCGTCACCGACCAGCAGCTGCGCGATCCCTATGGCCTAGCCATCGATCGCGGCGGCCACCTACTGATCGCCGACAAGCTCAACCATCGCATCACGCGCATGACCAGCCGCATGGAGTCGTTGCCACAGCGGGTGATGGGTAGCCATCGCCAGATGGGCGCGCAGACGCCGTTGCACCGTCGGGTCGGCCTCGAGGTGATGCAGTGCCCGACCGGCCTGTTCCAGGAGGACGATGGCAACCTGCTGTGCGCCTACAGCGATGACCACACTATCTACCGCATGCGCCCGGAGGGACGGCTCGAATGGGTGCTAGGCGTGCCGCCGAACCGGCCGCAGGTCTTCGGCGCGTTCCAGGAGCGGGTGCCGCTCGCATCCATCGCCGACGTCGGGATCTGGGGTCCGACCGGGGTGGTGAAGCGTAAGGACGGAGTGATCTTCTTCATCGAGCGCGGGTATCAGGAAGTGCGCATCTACGAGCCGGGCGTCGGCCTGCGCGCTCTTTTCCCGCACCGGCTGGCGATCGCCTTCCGCGATCGTCCGGTGGCGCCCGAGCGCGCGGCACTCAACGACTACCATTCGACTTACCCCAGCAGCCTGGCGCTCGACGGTGCCGGCCGGTTGTTCATGGCCGATGCCACGCAGGGCGTGGTGATGCACATCGACCTGGAGGCGGGCGTGGTCAGCAAGGTGATCGACCTCACCGGTGTGGGTGGCGGCCAGGGCGGCCCGGTGGCAATGGCCTTTGGCCCCGACGGCACGGCGTGGGTGCTGGAGTCGCGCACCGGCAGCGTGCGTTCGTACCGTCCGAACACGACTGGCGCGTGGGCGGCCCAGTCCGCGATGTTGAACTCGCGACCGGGTGAAGGCCTGACCATCAACCATGGTGGCGCCGGCTTGGTCTGCGGGCCCTGACGGGCCTGCCGCCACAGTTCTTCTGATCCCCTCCGTTCCCCTGCTTTCGAGGATCCGTCATGTTCCCAACCGCCGTCCGCCAAGAGCCGAACCCCTGTGAAAATGGCAAGAACGGCCCGAGCGAACCGGCCGCCCCGACTTCGACGTCAGTGGGAACCAATACGGTCGAGGTCGGGACGAAGTACGACTCGGGATTCTCCCGCTACCGCATGCACACGGGGTGCATGAAACTAACCCTGCGCAGTGGCGGTACGTTGAGCATGCGCTTCAACCAGTTCCCTGGCCAGGGCCTTAACTATGCCGGCGTCGGACCGGACTGCTGGTCGCCGGCGGGTCGGGGCGGGGTGTTCTCCTTCCTGCCGTTCATCCAGCAGGAAATCGCGCTCGGCATCCAGACCGATCAGGGCACGGTCGACTTCAGCGCCAGCCAGGGCACGGTCGGAACGGTGACTTATTACCTCCCGTCGACCGCCTTGCCGATGCGCGCGAGGAACGATACCTCGACCAATCTATTCACCGTAGACAAAGAATCGACGGGCGAACGCTGGATCTACTCGAACCAATCCAGCGGCACGGTGCCCGGACGCCTACTCAAATATTACGACCGCA
>JANPIY010000448.1:0-3711 GCA_031425255.1 Planctomycetota bacterium | reverse complement strand
CACCAAGATCGTCGACACCCTCTCCAACGACCTTCAGCGTCTGCGCAGCATCGCCCAGAACGCCAAGCAGCAGACCGACAAGCTCGCCAGCGACCCGCGCATGAATCTCCTCGAGGGCGACCTCAAGCTGCTCGAGCAGCTCAAGGAAGGCAGCCTCACCGCCGTCGACGTCGCCGACCCGGTCGAGAGCCTGGTCGAAGCGATGAACGGCGCGCGCAGCGAAGCCCAACAGCTCGATCACGCCGGCAAGGGCGCGCTCGGCACGGCCGCCGGTCGCGAGGACGCCATCTCGGCGGTTCCCGACAGCGCCAGCGGCGCACCCGCCGAAGTGATCGCTGGCGCGATGGTCGTCGCCCGCGAACTCGCCGTGGTGATGGCCCGCGGCCGCCAGCGTCTGGTGGCGCTCAAAGCCATGGCCGACCAGGCTGACGAGGCCCGCAACACCGCCGAGGAGGAACTCGGCGAAATGCGCACCGCCTACCAGCAGGTGCTCGCCAGCATCGGCGAACGCGCCAAGGCCGACAAGATGCGCGTCCCGACCGCCCTGGTCGACGAGGATGCGCCCACGGCTGAAAGCAGCGCCAAAGCGCAAGAAGTGATCCGCAACATCAAGGGCGGTGGCGACACCAAGCCGCTGCTCGCGGAGCAGATCCTGCTGATGGATCGCCTGCTCGGTGATGATGCCGGGGTGCACATGGCTCCGCCCGCCAAGGATGCCAAGGAGGAAGACCTCGTCGCGCGCATGCGTGAAGGCAGTGCCGCCCTCGAACGTCGGGTCAAAGACCAGGCGCAGGCCCTTGCCGCCGCGCAGACGCGCGAGAAGGCCTTGGCGGAGGAGATCCGCGCTCTGGCCAAGGCGCATGGCGACATCACGCCCGAGCACCAGGGCGAAACCCTGCTCGAAGCCAGCGTGGTGAATCTCAGCCACGCCATCGACGAGGAGCAGGAGCCCGCGCAGGTCGGACTCGCCATCCAGGCGGTCATCGGCCAACTGCGCGAGCAGCTCGCTAAGGCCCCCTCGCAGGCGGACATCAAACGCCTCGACGAGGAACGCAGCCGCCTCGCCAGCCAGATCGGCCAGGCCCAGGGCGAGAAGGCCGCGATCATCTCGCGCATCGACACCCAACGCCGCGCTGAACGCGAGATGGCCAGCGAACTGGTGCAGGCCGCCAAGGGCGATGAGCAGTTGGCGGATTCCTTCACCGACCTCGCGCTCGCCGCCGACGATGAGGATGAGGACAACCTGGTCCCGGCGCTGCGCGAAGCGGTGACCGGCCTCACCCGGCGCAAACAGGATCTCAGCGACGAGAACCAACGCATCCGCGGCGAACTGGAACAGTTGCGGACCAAGGCGCGCGAAGCCGAGTCGCGCGGCGCCGGACTCCACAGCGAGCAGCAGAAGCTCGGCAAGCAGCTCAGCGAAGTGCAGCAGCATGCGCAGGAACTGGAACGCGATCTCAGCCGCGCCCGCACCGATCTCGATCTCATGCGCAATCAGGCGCAGGAGGCCAACAGCCGTCGCACTACGCTCGAAGCCGAGCGTGGTAAGGTGACCGCCCAGCTGCTGACCATGGAACAGCGTCTGCGTGAAACCGACGCCGAACTGGCCAAGGCCCGCAGCGAACTGGCGACCCTCGCCAGCGCGGTCAAGGAGCAGAAGGACGTCGATCGCTCGGTCGCGACCGAACTGGTCAGCGCCGCGCACGGCGATCCGGAACTGGCCGACGCGATCGGCGATCTCGCGGTGTCCCTCGAAGACACCGCCTCGAGCGAAATGCCCACCGATCCGCTCACCGTCAGCCGTCTGGTGGCCGCCGGCGTCGCCCAGCTGGCCCAGCGCAAACGCGCGCTGGCCGAGCAGGCCGAACGGCTGCACCAGGACAGCAATGCGCTGAAGTGGCAGCTCAAGGAAGTCAACGAACGCGCCACCGAACTCGAGGGCGAACGCGATGAGATGGCCGCCACCTGCAAGGAGGTCGTCACCCAGCTCACCCAGCAGAAGGAACGCTCGACCCACGAACTGGGGGCGCTGAAGGCGGCCAATAGCGAGACGGAAAAACAGCTCGGCTCGCTTCAGCACCGCACCAGCGCGGCGGAGAGCGCCAACCGCAATCTCGCCGAGGCCCTGTCAACGCTCGCAGCGCTGGAGAAGGATCAGCAGGCAGGTGAGGTCGAGGCCACCCGCGTCGACCTGGAACTGGTGCTTTCCGAATTGCCCGATGAGGGCGAGGACGCCGTCAACCTTCCCGTGGACATCAGCCTGCGGCTCGCTGCCAGCGGCCAGAAGCTGGCCGAGGCGCTGCTCGCGCGCCGCCAGCAGATGACCACCAGCTTCAAGCGCGTGCAGGCCGACCAGGAGTCGCTCAACACCCAGTTGGGAAAGATGCGGAACGAGGTCATCGCCGCTCAGACCCGCCTGGACGAACAGCAGACCGCTCTGCGCAGCAGCCAGGCCGAGGTCAAGGCCGTGCGCCACGAACTGACCATGCAGGGCAAGGATTACGCCGCCAAGGTCCAGGAACTGACGACCACCCGTGGCGATGTCGCGAGTCTCAAGGCTGAACTCGATGTCGCCGCCCAGCGCGTCGAGGAACAAGACCGCCGTCACCAGCAGACCGCCGCCAAGCTGGCGGAGGCCCAGCGGGAACAGGAACGCCTGCTACGCGAGGTCGGTGAGCTGCAGCAACGCGCCGATGCCACCACTCATGCCCAGACCCAGCTGATCCAGGCGCTGCGCGGCCTGACCAACCGGCAGGATGCCGCACCCGCAGTGGCCCGTGCGCTGACCGATGCCGATCAGACCGACCCGCTGAGCAAGGCGGCGCAGAGACTCGACCTCGCTCGCGGAGCCGCCCCGGAACAATTGGCCAGCGCTGGTCAGGCCTACATCCAGGCGCTCAAGGACCGCGTCCAGCACGTCGCTGAACGCCTGGATGAGGCCCGTGGCGCCCTTTCCGTCGCCAAGCGCAACGAAGACACCACGCAGAGCGAACTGGCGGCCCTGCGCGCCAGCGTGGTCGACCGCGACCACCAGTTGCAGAACCGTGACGAGGAGATCGAGAAGACCAAGGCGGAGCAGTCCGAGCTCCTCGGCCAGATCATGGAGCAGCGTCGTCTGCGCGACGCCGCGGCCGCCGAACTCAAGAAGGTCGCCGAGGAACTGCGCTTGGCGCAGGCCGAGGTCGCCGACTTCCAGGCCCGCCAAGGCGCCTCATCCGGCCACTTCAGCAGCGACAACGACCGACTGCGTCAAGAAGCGGAGAACGAACGTACGCAACGCGCGCAGCAGGCGGCCCTGCTCAGCGAACTGCGCGAACGTGCGGAATCCAGCGAGGCACGCTTGAAGTCCCAGCGTGAGGAACTCACGCGCCGCCTGGCGGAACGTGATCAGGTGATCCATCAGAAGGATCGCGACCTCGACAAGCTGGCCGCCGATCGCGCGGACGCCAAGAGCCTGGAAGCCCAGCTCGAGGCGACCACCCAGGAGCGCAATGCGGCCTTTGAACGCATCAAGGAACTCGAGGGCGTGTATGGCGCGCACGCGGGCTCAACGGTCAAGAGCAGCGACCTCGCGCGCGAACTCCAGCATCTGCAGAGCGAGCGCGACCAGTTGCGCAAGAAGCACAGCGAACTCGAGGCCGACTTCGCTGAGATCATCGGCGAGAACGCCCAGCTCAAGACCCGGGTGGAAGAGAAGCGCAAGGACGCCGA
>JANPIY010000447.1:0-6987 GCA_031425255.1 Planctomycetota bacterium | reverse complement strand
CTACCTCGATAAGGAGACCGGGCTGTGGTATTTCCGGGCGCGATACTACTCGGGAAGCCTGGGACGGTTTGTGAATCGCGATCCGCTGGGATATGTAGATGGCTGGAATCTTTACAGCGCGTATTTCGTTCCAAATTTGGTTGATCCAACCGGAATGGAGGAATGCTGCTGCTGCTGCGCAAAAGAGCTTTCACTAGAGAAAGTTGAGCTGATTTTCAGAAACCCCACAGATGAGCAGGCTGGAAGACTTGGGCATAAGTTTATGGTTATAGTTAAGTCCGAGTATATCAAGGCGTCTGAAACAAAAAAAGATAAGCAGTGTACTCTTACGTGGGATGACGACGGTACGGTTTTGGGGCCTGATGCACCGATGATGAATAATTGGAAGTTGAGGCAGCATCCCTGTCCGGGTGAAAGCAAACTACCGGCAGGTTTGGGGGGTGATTGGCCATATCTGTATGGCACTCCCTCAATCTCCGCGGATGCTAGACCTCGCAAAGAAGTCAGAGTGTTTGTTGCTACCCTAAAAAGCGCCGAGGAGTGCCCATGCAGTCAAGAAATGATTACACTTACAATTGTTCAAACCCTTGTTTGGAATGGAAGATCATACATAGCTTCAATTGGGATTCGTTAGCCATGCATGTGTCGAGAGGGGCATGTTATTTGTTGTTTCTACTGTTCGCACTTAGCGTTGAAGCAAAGTCCGAGGAAAAGCCAGAAGTTATACTAGAACGCATTAGGAAATTTTCTCCTTATACTTATGGCATGTTCACAGACAACTTTAGAGATGAATTACTTAGTAAGGTGTCTTGGGTATCAGATGATGGCAACGAACTCCATATTGAGGTTCCACTTGGAACAGACCCGAGGTTTTTCCTCGAGAGAGAGTTTGTCATATTCAGGGAAGATGCTTATATTGTTCGCGTAAAGTCAGATGCAGTAAATACAATCGGGATAAAATGTAGTCTGCTAGTTGTGAGCATGAATGAGAAGGGGTTGATCCCCAAGGTTGGCGACAGCGCCTTAAGTAAGGAGAAGAGTGTAAAGTAGCAAAGATCAAACCAATTGGTGACGGCGTGTGGTCAAGGAACTCGAATCACGCGAGAAACCGCCGTGTGGACAAAGAGCTCAAATCCCGCGGGAAAACCGCCCCTATGCCGCCTCCCGGTAGTAGAAGCTCAGCAGTCCTCCGAGCCGTTTTCTGCGGCGTATACCGCCGTCGGATAATTTGACCTGACGGAGGCAATTATCCCTGGCCCACGGGTACACCTGGATGCCATAGCCGGCCTACTACTCGGGGGTCAGAAATCACGCCGCGCTATTCCAATGATAGTGCTTCAGGACTCCACCAAGTCATCTTTCGCGAGCGACGTCGGCAGCTCGAGGGCGAGTCCCGGCGATTCACATCTGGCAGGAGGTAAACCATGGCTGGACTACTGATGTCGGCATTGAGCACGCTACTTCTCTTAGGTATTTCCGCTTACTGCTAGTATGGATATTTCTTCGTATTCCCGAGCTATATGTCCCTTCTATTTGCTGCTTCTTCCCTGGCAGGATTTGCGGCGCTTCTCGTCATTAGCATCGGTAGATACCGGCGAGGGCAGTAACCTGACGGGGTCAATTATTCCTGGCGCGCTACCCTTCATGGCGGCAAACGCCGGCCGTGCCGCCCGGGCCAGCCCATTGGCGAGAAGAAGTCGGGATAACGTCCGCCATCTTGCGCAAATTTGAAAAGCGTCCTCTGGCCAGTAGGTGTTCAGGTGCAAACCGACGAACTCCCCACCAACACAGAGGACGCAATGACGACGCTACCCAACGAGACCCTTCCGCCAAGCCCGCAGCCGATGCTGCGGATCGACGAACAGCAACTGCGAGGCCATCTCGACGAGATGGTACGAACGACCATGGAATAGACCCTGAACGACCTGCTGGATGCCGAGGCCGAGTCGCTGTGCGGGGCGAAGCCCTACGAGCGCAGCGAGGCTCGCAAGATGCTGCGCTCAGGCCATTACGAGCGGGAGTTGGAGACCAAGGCTGGCGCGGTGACCCTGAAAGTTCCGAAGCTGAAAGTCGCCCACTTCGAGACCGCGATCATCGAAGGCTACCGCCGCCTCTCCTTTGCGTTCTTGGTGTCTTTGCTGTGATGGGTCTTCCCACGCTCAGCGCAGTTCGAGGATCCCGAACTGGCTGAAGTCCTGCGCCGTGATGGTGACGTTCGACATCCCTGGGGCCCATTCGAAGAAGCCCTCGGCGGCCTTCTCTTTATCGCTTTCGGTCAGCACCAGGTTGAAGCCGAGGCGGCGGCCGACCTCGGGGGTGAAGCCAAGGGTGAGCCAGGGGATGGTGAAGAAGAAGGTGTGGGCGTCATTGGCGGGACGGCTGTATTTCAAGCCGCTGAAGGTGCCGTTCTTCTTGCCTAAGGCGATCGGAGTGAAGGCCACGCCCTTCTTGTCCTTGGCGTAGCCGACGATCTCGGTGTCGTTCTCGTCGTTGTTGCCGGGAGTCGAGTCGAACGCGGTGTCGAAGCCGAGCACCACCGAGTCCTGACGATCCCAGCGCGTGGGCGGGTCGCTGACCATGACGATGTCGTCCTGGATGATGACGACGACGAAGAGGTTCTCCTCATTCCAGGCGAGGCGGACCTTGGCGCTGAAGTCGGCATCTTGCGGCATCGCCGCCTTGGTGCCTTGCAACTGCTTGGCGCTGAAGGCCAGGGTCGGTTTGCCCGCCATCTCGGCGAGGCGCGCGGGATCGAAACCAGCTTTGAGATGTTCGGCCACCACCACCGGCCGGCCCTTGACCCGTTCCGCCAGGTTGAAGCCGGAGTCGCTCGCCGCCGGCACGCTCGCGGTCTCACCCTGGAGCAGGCACTTCTCCGCCTGGATGAAGGGGTCCTTCTTGCGCCCGGTGATCTCCAGGCGCTGGCCAGGGAGGAAGGGGCGGTTGGTGCCACCCTCCGGCTTGTCCTTGTCCTCCTTCTTGTCCTTGCCCTTGTCCTTCTCCACCGGCTTGAGATCGCCGACCGCGACGATGAAGGTGCGGCCGTCCTTGTCGTCGGCGTAGAGCGTGCGGGCGAGGGGGTCGACGTGCCGGACCGTGACCTGTGTGCGTCCGCCGCCGCCGGCGACCTCGATGGGTTTCGCAGGATCGCTGCCGGCCTCGGCCAGGGTGCCACTGATCAGGGTGACGCTGGTGGGGGGCAACACGACGCGCGAACCGCCGCCGGCGAGCGGCTTCTCATCGCCGGCCTCCACGCCGCGTCCCATGGTCCAGACCGTGCCGGCGGTGGGCTTCAGATTGTTGTACTTCAGCGTGGTATCGTATTGCCCGCCGATGCTGTCCTTGTTCACCAGCAGCAGCAGGAAGCGGTCGCCGGAGATCGCGGCGAGGGACTCGACCATCGCCGTGCCGCTCTCGGAGGACACCCAGTACCACGGGCGCTCGCGCAGCAGCGCATTGAAGCGGCCCAGGAAACCGACCAGCGGTCGCGCCTTGCCGGTGGCATCGATCAGACCGGCGGTGCGCTGCGGCGTGGCGTTCTGCCAGCTCCCGAGGTAGGCGTTCTGGCGCGCCAGATGATTGAGCGAGGAGGCCAGGAAGACCGGCGCGAAGATGCTGTCGAGGCGCGGATTGTAGACCGTGCGTTCGGCCGCGACGCGGAGGTTGACGGCGGTCAGCAGCGGCCGGGCGACGCCACGGGCGAGGTCGGCGGCCTGGAGGAAGGTGCGCTCGAAACCCCAGGTGCGCTCCAGCGCCTCGCTGGCATTGCCGTCGGCGATCTTCTCGAAAACAAATGACGACCACGACAATCCGTCGATGGTCGCGTCGAGGGTGACGCTCTGCTGGCCGACCGCCCGCACGGCGGAGGAACGGCTGAGCCCACCGGCGAGCACGATGATGGTGGGATCGACGCGCTTCATCCGCTCGGCGGCACGGGTGGCGAGCGCGCCGTATTCCTCCGGGGTGCCGGTCCACCCGGTCTTGAGGTCGGCGTCCTGCCAGATCTGCCACACCGGCACACCGAGCTTGAGGTCGATGTTGACGCGTTGGACGACGCTGGCGGCGAGATCGGCCCAAACGTTGACGTCGGTGGGGTTGTCGCGGCTGGTCTTGCCCAAGGCCGCGGGTGTGCCATCGATGACGATCAGCGCCTGCGAGCCTGCGGCCTTCAGCGCCAGGAGATCGCGTTCGAGCAGCCAGCCATCGTAGGAACCGCTCCGGGTATGACGGTCGAGCCGCGCATTGATGCGCAGGAGCGGCAACCCGGCGGCCTTCACCAGTGCGCTCCACGGCTGGTTGTCGGCGAACTCGCCGACGTCCTCACCCCAGCCGGTGGCGAGGTACGGGCTCAGCCGCCCACCGATGCGGGCGGCGTCGATGTCGACCTTGGTGGTCTTCTTCACCAGCGGCGCGTCGAGCTCGAAGAGCCGGGCCGGTGGTGGCGGGTTGGGGACGCCACCGACGATCGGCGACTCGGGGATGATCGCGACATCGACCTGGTCGAGTCCGACGCTGCCTTCGCCCTCACCGATCAGCGAGAGGCTGAGGTCGACGATCTTTGCCAGCCCGAGCATGCCGTCCTCGCTCGCACCCATCGCCTGGTAGCCCTTGTTGCGTTCGAAGCCGGCGAAAGGAAGGATCACGTACTCCCATTCGCCCTCGGCCTTGACGCTGACCTTGGTGATGAAGTTCTCCTTACCGTCGTCGGTGAGGCGGACCTCCAGCTCCGTGAGTCCGTTCATCTTCACCCAGAAGCGCAGGCAGCCGAAGGTGCTCCAATCGGCGTTCACCGCCCGCCCCAGACCGGCCCAGCCGCCTTTGGGGCGGCGATAATGCGTCAGGATGGAACCCTCGCCCACCTTGCTGGCGTTGAAGGTGGTGCGTACCTCGCACCAGCCCAGCTTGCCGTCGCTGCGCGCCTGCCAGGCGCCGGCGACGGCCTTCTCGCCGTCATCCACCGTCATGACGTCGGCGGACGTGACCGCAGACGTCATGCCAAGGAGGAAGCAACCGAGGGCGAAGAGGCGGGCGGGTGGGAGCACGAGGGGGTCCTTGCATGAGCTAACGAGGATCGTGGAAACAACGATCTGATGGGGAACACAGCCTCCGGAGCAGTATCCCGACATGACGACCGCGGCACGGTCATAGGTGGTGTTCTACGGCGAGTACATCCCGCCGTTTGCTGGCGCCGCTACGAGCTTGATCGAGACCGCACGTTTTTGCGGACCATCGGCGGCATCAGCGCGGACATTGATCGTGAGCGATCATTTGCCCCCGGACACCAGAGGGCTCAAACTTTGCACCGCGGTCCATCGCTGCTGGCGACGACCGTATCATCTCAGGGTCACGACCTCAGTGGTCGTCCGGCCCAGGCAACTCCGGACCCAGGACCCTGGACTCCGGACCGCCCTTCGCCAGCAGGTCCGCTTGGCGGCCATACAGCGCCGGCAGCACCTGGATGAGGATGCTCACCGTCAGCACCGCCGCCGGTCCGAGGATCAGGCCGAGCGGTCCGAAACTGAGCAGGCCGCCGACGATGCCGAGGAACAGCAGGAAGCTCAGCCACAGTTCGTTGGTGCCGAGGCGGATGGCGATGCGTTCGGCGAGGCGCTCGATCAGCCATGAGGCGCTGATGGCGGAAATGCCGAGGCTGACCGCGGACACCTCGTATCCCTGCGTCCACAAAACGCTGGCGAGCGGCAACCACGCCACCGTCGGACCGGCCACCGGCAGCAGGGCGATGAAGCCGGCACCGATCGCCACCAGCACGGGATTGAAACCCCCGATCGCCCACGCCAACAGGCCCAGCGCCAGGCCGTGGCAGAGGGCCCGCGCCGCCGTGCCGGTGATCAGGTGGATGGCGGTGGAATGGAAACGGGCAGTGATGGTCGCGCGTTGGGCATCGCTCAGCGGCAGACAGCTCATCAGCGCCTGGACCAGATGGGGTCCTTGTGAATACAGGTAGAAGAGCGTCACCAGGGTCAGCGCCGCCTGGGCGAGCATGCCGCCGGTGCCGGTGATGAGGTACTGCACGAACGCAGGCCCCACCGCCATATGGGACAGCAGGGCCTCGACCTCGCGCCGCACCACCGCCAGATCAACCGGGAGATCGGGAAACAGCCCGACCAGGGCGGCGGTGCGATCGACCAGCAGATCGACCACCTCGGCGATGCGGGCGGAATCCTGGAGCGCCAGCCCCACCACCAAGCGCAGGGTGCCGCTGAGATCACCGACCACCGCAATCAGAACGGCGAAGCACGCGCCCACCACCAGGGCGCCGAGCACGGTGGTCGCCGCCAGGGCGGTGACATAGCGTCTGGTCTTGTCGTCCCAGCTCGGCAACAGCGACGCCACCAGGCGATCAATGGGCAGGAAGAGCACGGGGTAGGTGATGACCGCCAAGGCGATCGCCAGAGTGAGCGATGCGTGCAAGGGCGCGATCACCACCAGCATCCACCAGCCGGCGAGAGCGATCAGCCCGAGCAATGCGAGATGCGGTAACCACTGGCGCAACACGGCACGGGGATCGCGGCTCATGGCGCGGAGACTAGGCGCTGGTGATCCACCCGCTACCGGCTGGGCCGAGGCTGACGTCCGATTGCAGTCTGCAGGGGAAGACGCCGACTCTGGTGGGGATTTGAAGCTCAGCGGCATCCAGGGGTGGGTTCGTTCGCAAGAACCAGTGGAGATTGGTCCAACCGCAGAGGCCGCGGAGGGCGCAGAGTTGCGATCCCCGGCTCTGCGGCCTCCGCGCCCTCTGCGGTTTGAACGGCCTTCCTGATCAGAGGGGTGGGGTTGGACCCACACGACACACCGCTGTGCCTGACGCCATGACGCAGGGGTCGTCCGTGGGACGGCCGGTGGCGCCGCCAATGGCATATCCGGCGCTCCGTGCCGCCACGGTCCCCGGCCTTCCGCATTCCGCGCCAACAGCCCATGACCGCACCTGAATACAGGATGTCTGCATGATCGACGGACCCGCCTACC
>JANPIY010000446.1:0-2402 GCA_031425255.1 Planctomycetota bacterium | reverse complement strand
AGGATCCCGGACAGAAGCCTGAGAAGACCAGACCGATGCCCACGGCACAGGCGGAGACGGTCCGACGGATCAGAGTCATCGCCCCTCCTCCAGCACTTCCAGGTAACGTTCGAAGATCGACAGCGCTGCCGGCGGCAGGTTCTGCTGGCGGGCCTGCTTGAGCTGTTCACGGCGTTCGGGCGGCAGGTGCATCAGGGTCCCCTCCGGACCATCGACGACCAGGACGCCGGTGCCGGCGCCACCCTGCTTCTGCGAACCCTGGGCTGCCGGCCCGGTGCTCGGCGCGCCCGGCTGGCCACTGCCGGGCTTTGATCCCGGGGGTGGTGGCTTGCCCTGATCACGCTGTTCATTCTGCGCTTGCGGCGCGTCCTTGGACGACCCGCCGCTCTGGCCCTTGGCCTCGGCGATCAGCCGCCGCAGGGAGGCCACCGCCGCCGCCTGTTCGTGGCGGGTGGTGGCGCCGCGGTCCTGCTCCTGCAGCAGCTCGGCAGCGCTGGCCATGGCCCGACCGCTGCGACTCAGCAGCAGACTGGGACGGGTGCCTGGGCGGCTTGACCGCAGCAGGAGATCGACCAGGACCTTGAGCTCGGCCTGCATCACCGGCAGATCGACGGGACGATTGGCGGCGGTCAGCACCGCGAGCTCGTCCTGCGCGGCAGCCAAGAGCGCGAGCTGAGCGGCGGGTGGGAACGGCGGCTGGTTGCCCTTCTGTCCACCTGGGGGCGGGGGACTTCCGCTCTCCTGCTGTTCCGGTGGGGGCATGGTCTCGACGATCTCGAGCAGGCGCGAGAGTTCATGCAGGGCGATCTTCTCCAGGCGCATGCCACGTTCGCCCAATGCCGGCGTGGCGAGGTGCCCGGCCGTGCGTTCGAGCGCCGCGGCGACCCGCTGCAGGGCGACCAGCGCGATCGGCATCTGCTCGATCTCCTTGATGCCCTCCTCGCGCAGTCGCAGCAGGATGTCGCTTTCGCGTTCGGCGAGGACGGGAACCTCGCGGCTGGCGGCGAAGTCGAGCATCTCATCGCCGATGCGCAGATGGATGGCGGTGCTGTCGGCGACCAGGGCGAGCTGCTGCTGATGGAGTTCCTTGAGCAGCTTCACCACGTCGGGCGACTTCTTGTCCTTCTCGTCCTCCTTCTTCTTGTCTTCCGGCGGCTGCAGCTGTTTCTGCGCATCGCGCAGCAGATCGGCGGCGGCGGATCCTTCGCGGGTGGCGGCGGAACGATCGCCCTGCTGCATGGCCTTGCTGGCGGCGCCCTGCGCCTGGGCCGCGGCGGCGACCTTCTTCTGGGCCTCGGGCTGCTTGTCGAGCTGCTGCTTGAACTGCTCGGTCTCGCGCTTGAGCAGGTCCTGCTCCGGCTGCAGGGTTTTCGGCTCCTCGCCCGCTTCGAGGCGGCCGAGCAGGGCCTCCTCGCGCGCGGCGAGCTCGCCCGCACGTTTCGCCAGGTCCTTGGCCGCGTCGTTGCCGCGCAATTGTTCGAGCAGTTTCTCCAGGGTGGCGAGCACGGCCTCCTGGCGCGGCACCGCCTGCGTCCGTTCCTTCTCCGAGCCGACCTCCTTGGCCGCCTGCTGCAACTGGTCGGCGGGCGTGCCGGTGCGCACCAGTTCGCGCGCCTGTTCGAGCTGGGGCGAGGGCGAGGCGAGGATACGGCGCTCGACCTCCTTCACCTGTTCAGCGAGTTCGCGCTGACGCTGCGCGAGATTGGTCTGACGGGTCTTCGCGGCCGCGTCGAGGGGCTTGGTCAGGTGCTCGCGGACGAAGGGGCGGGTCTCCTCCGCCAGGCTGCGCTGACGTTCGATCAGCGTCGCCAGGACACGCGTGAGGTCGCCGTCCTGGAGCAGTCCACTCAGCAGTTGTTCGGCCTCGGCCAGGTGGCCATCGGCCACGCGCGCGGGCGGCTGGTCGCCGCGTGAGGCCTGCGCCAGGGCGGTGAGCGCCTGGCGGTTGACCAGGTCCTCGGCCTTGACCATCGGCGCACCCTGATCAGCCGGCAGCTGGTTCTCGCGCCACCGGCGCACCACCTGGCTGAGCAGTTCGCCAGCACGGTTGGCCGACATCGCCGCGCTGCGGCTGGCGAGTGCCAGCTTGTCGGCCTTGGTCAGCCCCTGTCCGAGTTCATCGCGCGCCTGCACTACGCGGTCGCGCGCCTCGCCCAGCAGACGGTCGAACTCCTGGCGCAGTTCGGTCTCCGAGACCACCTTGAATTCGACCGTCTGGCTTTCGCCGAGGCCGGGACCGGTGACATCATTGGCGTCGCGGGCGAGCCCGACCAGCACGATGCGTTCCCCCTCCTTGGCCAGGTCGGCGATCACGATGGTGCTCTGGCGGGTGGTGGCGGCCTGGCCGGCGACGTCGGTGAACGGCGTCAGCAGTTCCTTCAGCGGGGCGGGTTCGGCGGGTT
>JANPIY010000445.1:0-7103 GCA_031425255.1 Planctomycetota bacterium | reverse complement strand
GTTTCATAACCCATCCCGTAGCGAGCCCGAGCCATCGTCGAGCGAGGCAAGGAAGACGGACCGTTTGGAGCGGAGGCATGGCCATAGGCCATGTTGAGCACCAAATGGTTCGTCTGACGCGGCCACAGCCGACGAGGGCCGGGCGCAGTAGGGAGGGGTTATGAAACCAGCTCTTACTGCCGATGACGCGCGGCAGTGACGCTCATGGTCCCTTCACCGCTCCGGCAGTGACCGCGATCTCCGCCGACTGCTCGGCGCCCGCGATGGTGCCGTCACGTGAAGCGGCGATGCGCAGCACCGCCCCGGTCAGGTCGGCACCGGCAGGGGGCTGCAGGCGCACGGTATAGGGCGCGGTCACGCCCGCGGTCACGGCGATGCGCGGGGCCGCAGCAAGGACGGTTGGTTTGCCCTCGGTACCAGCCGCGACGAGATCGACGCCGAGCAACGCCTGGCCGGCGATCGCTTCGGTGCCGAATGACACCATCACGTCGAAGGGACGGCCAGGGACGATCTCGCGAGGCAGCGACACCGAGCCCCAGGGCTGGGCGATGAGCACGCGGGCGGGGTCCACTTTCCGCTCGCCGGCGATCGCCTGGGGCGTGTAGCGGATGGCTTGGCGGCCGGAGATCGTGGGATGCTCGAGGGCGCCGATGTCGCGGAAGCCACCGGTCGGGGCGCGGCCGGTGAAATCATGCAGCGCCGGGCCGTTGAACTGCCAGGACATCAATTCGCCGATGCTGGTGCGGCTGTCGGCGAGCGTTCCGCGCGCCACGCGCAGGTAGTCGATGGCGCCGGTGAAACTGGCGCCGACCACGAAGTCGGCGCCATTGGCGAGCGATGCTCCACTGACCGGAGTGCGTCCGGCCGCGGCCTTGGCGCCGTCGATGTACAGGCGGACGACCTGGGCACTGCGATCGACCTCCGCCAACACATGGTGCCAGCGGCCATCATCGAGCGAAACACGCGTTACGCTCAGCACATGCTGGCCACCCGAGCGCAGAGCGAGCTGCAGTCGGCCGGCATCATCCAGGCCGAGCGCATATCCCGCCATCGCGTCTAACTTGCCCGCGATGGTGCCGCCGTGATGGCCTGGTTCGACGCGCAGCACCGCCTCGATGAGGAAGGCATTGTCCTGCATCTCCACCGTGTCGCGTTCGCGACCCGGAATGACCACCGGCTGTTTCTCCCGCATCAGGGTGAAGTCTCGTACCAGCCCCGCGTGCGGCATGACCAGGGTACGCTTGCCGTCGAAACGCAGCGCTCCACGAACCCAATCTTCGAGTGGGCCGACCACGTAGTCGTCAGCGGTGAATCCGACACCGCTCAGGTCGTTGCCGGGAATCCGGTCGTCGGGTCGCTCGGCCTCCTCCGCCATCGGCAGGTGGTACCGGCTGGCCTCACCACCAGCGAATCCCTGGACGTAGAGGTCGTAGCCCAGGACCGTGGTGGGATCGCGGCGATGCCGGCGGAAATGCCATTCACCCACCGTCGCGGCGAGGCTCCACGGCACGAAGACCTTGACCCCGCGATCGATCGCCGCGGAGGTCGCGGTCGGCCGGAAGTCGCGCTTGGCGGCATCGCGCACCGGGGGCTCATCACTGACCCAACCGAACGCGTCGCTCAGGTGATTGGAGCGGGTGGCGAGACGCGCGTCGAACAGCTCCGCCGTCGGGAACTCGTCCCCCTGCCAGCGGCTGTAGATCTGCCGGTAGGAACCGGCGACGAGATTGTTGGCGTAGGCGATCTCCTGCGCCTGATCGAGGCGCCAGAACGAGAAATGGCTGACCCCGTCGAGGAAGAGATTCCCGAGGTAGTGCTGCTGGTCGCCGTGCGCGCCCTCATGCGCCTGCATGCCGCGGAAATCGCAGGCGGTATTGTGGAAGGCCTGGTTCCAGCGGTTGCGCACCTCCTTGAAGAAGGTCGAGCCCATGACGCCGCGGGAGGCGTCCGGGCGCCGCTCGGACCACCCGAGATTATTGAACAGGTAACCTTTGAGCCCGTGGTCGAAGTAGAAGGCCTCGTTCTTGTGATAGATGTTGCGGTGGGCGACGAAACCGACCGGATTGGCCGAGATATTCCCATAAACGTAACACGGGCCGCTGCCCCAGAACTCGATGCCGCCGAAGTCGGTCTTGTAGAGCAGCGTATCGACCACCTGGTTGTGGCGGATCTGGATGCGCACGAGCGGCGCTTCACCGCCGCCACCGACCACGTTGATGCCCTGCGCGGCGGAACGCTCGACCAGGTTGCCGGCGATGTCCGCGACCCACACGCCCTGCAGGTTGATCGCTTGGCCGGCCTGCGGCTGGCTGCAGCGCAGGCCCATGTCGCTGAAATGATTGCGCCACAGGCGCAGGTCGGTCAGCAGGCCGCTCGGGCCCTTGATGGCGGTGCTGCGGCGGTTGAGGTCGATGCCGCCATTGTCGAGGTCGGCGAAACGGCTGTCGCGGATGTCGATATGCTCGAGCGCCTGGTCGTGGGAGGTGACCAGGTTGACGATGCCGGCGCCGGCGCTGTGCACGATGGCGAGGTTGGCCAGAGTGACGTTACGACACGCACCAGTGAGGCGCACCGCCGCCATCTGCCTGATCGGCATCACCCGCTCCCAGTCGCCGCCGCCGGGGGCCTTGGTGAGATCCGGGCAGTTGCCGCCGGTGAGGGTGAGGCCGCTGATCACCAATCGGCTCACGTCGCGCAGATCGATGATGACCTGATGCTGGGCCGCCTCGATCACGCTGGTGTTGGGATCATCGCCGTCCGCCAGCCGCAGCCATAAGCGCGACTCCTTGGCATCGAACCACCACTCCTTGGGCTGATCGAGAAACCGCGGCAGATTCTCGAGGAAGAACGGCGCGTTGGCATTCGGATGTCGGCGCGGGTGGTCGATGAGGATGCGCAAGCTGCCCTGCGCTGGATCGTAGCTCGCCGCGGCCGCGGGCAGCGGCCCCATGATCGAGAACTCGCCCGAGGTATTGGCATGATCCATCCACACGGTGGCGCCGCGGTAGGCATCCTTTTCCGGAGCGGTGAGCACCTTCGGCGCGAATATGGTGGTGCTGGGCCACCCCTTCACGACGCGTTGGACACGCAACCACTGGGTGAAGTGGTTGTAGGGATGTTCGATGTTCCAATCCGGCCAGCGCGCCAGCGGCAGGCGCTGGCGCGTGCCGTCAGCCCTCACCCGCCACAGCGCCCGCGGCACCTGCGCGCCGGGCAGGATCACCGACCACAGTCGGCCCGCTGCGACGGCGGGCATGCCCGCCCGCCCCGAGTCCGCGGCCGTGGCCTGCGTCCAACCGCTGGCGATGCCGAGCGAACCGGCGATCACCGCCTCGCCCGTGCCCCAGGCCGGATCGCTGGTCAGCTGCACCGACTCATCCGCCAGGCCTGACTGCGTGCCGATCAGGTGGCCACGGTAGATCGCGCCCCGCTTGAAGATGTAGGTGTGGACGCCGGCGCCCGCCGCGCAGCTGCCACCGGCCGCAGGGTCCCACGGATGGTGGCGCCAAGCCGTCGCCGGCGTCAGGCCGTCCCGCCCATCGTCACCCGCGGCGAAATCGATGTAGCGGCGCGACCGCCCAGGGGTGAAGGCGAAGGGCTGCGGCATCCAGCGGATCTCGGCGGGGCCATCGACCACCAGCGCCTCGGGTGGCACCGGCGATACCCATTCCGGCAGGTGGGCGGCGTCCCAGCCGACCATGGTGGGGGTTTCACCCGCTCCGAGTACGGGCGACCAGGCCAGCAGCGCCAAGACCAGGGTGCACAGCCGCGCGCTCTCGGACGTGGCGAATGAGGTGTGGCGCATGGGGTGACTCCTCGCGGTGACGATCATGTGCGGCTTGCGGTCTCTCTGCCGGCTTCGGGTGCGCTGCCGACCAACAGCTGCGGCCGTGTGCCGGCTCGTCCTGAACGTCCTGATCATCGCACCGCCGTGAACGCCCGGCGGATGAGCTCACCGCGCGTGCGGCTACCGGCCAACCTCTTTGCTGGCACGCCGACGCGGATGGCCAGGGCCGTCCAGCGCTCGGTGGTCTCCACGTCCAACGCCTTCTCCAGCCCCACCTCATGGAACGGATAGGTCTCGTCGTACTGACCGCCGAGGTTCTTCCCGCGGGTCGGTTTCCCTCCGACGCCACGGGTTGCCAGGCCATGCAATCCGCCCGACGTACCCCACCACTGCACCGCCGCGAAGTCGGGATGCCCAGGCAACACATCGCTGGTGTAGATGGTCGCCGATCCATCCTCATGCAGCCGGCGCTGCAGCCGGGCGACAGCGACCTGCTGCACGCTGGACTTGGTCTCGATGGCGATCACCGCCGCGTGCCCGGCGGCCTGTCCCAGCGACATCCAGATGGGTTCCAGGCGCAGCGCACAGAAGCCGGCGTGCGATGACGACACGGCCACCGGCACCAGCAGATTGCTGGACCTGAGCGGCACCAGCACGCCATAGGGGATCTGATACGGGACCGTGGCGTGATAGAATTCGCCGGTATGCCTGCCGCCGAAAGTCGGACCCTCGTGGTGGGTGCCATGGCAGTTGTGGCTGTACTCACCCATCGCGATGGATTCGCGGTGCAGAACGGAGCGCTGGTCGCCGACTGCCTGCGCGGTGTCCGCTTCGATGTAGACGTGGGTGCCGATCAGGCGGCGCGCCTCGCGGATATAAAGCTGCTCCATGAGATGGCCGGTGGTGGTGAACTCGTCGCGGCACAGTCCGTACTGGCGCGCCTCCCCCTGCCAGCGCGCCGGCACCGCGGGGTCGTTCTGGAGAAAGTACAGCAGGCCGAGGTTGTGACGCAGGTGCTCGGCGAAGATCGCCTGCCTGGTCGCCGCATCGCCATCGGGCCAACCGTGATTCGCACCGGGCATCGACAGGCGCACCGCCGCGTGCGACACATCGTTGATGTCCCGTTTGCCATTGGGCAGTGCCGGCTCCTGCGCCTTGAAGATGCCGGTGTCGCGTCCCGACCGGCTGGTGAACACCGTCTTCACGACGCCCTGTTCCAGCAGCGGCAGGATGGCCGCGAAATCCTCGCGCCGGTAACCAGCCGGTTGCGGGATGGGCACACGGTTTCCCGGCACGTCGGTGAAGGTCAGGCGGAAGTTGTAGCCCTGGAGCTGGTCGTCAGCCTGCTCCGGCGCAAGCGACTCGCCGTATTCGGACCGACCCTCGCGGCCGACGCGCCAGCGCTCACCCGCCAGTGCCATAAGGTCGCCCTCATAGCTCGCATCGATGAAGACCGCGGCGCGCACCGTCACCGGTGCTCCGCCATCATCCTGGACGGTGATGGCGCGTATGCTGGTCAGATCGTTGTGCGCCGCGGCATCCAGCCGGGTGCGGTCCAGGCGATGACGCGTGAGCACGTGGATGGTCGGCACCTCGCTGAGCATGCGTTCGAACACCATGCGGTTGACGCCGGGCTCGGCCTGGGTCCCGCGCCGGCAATCCTTCACCTGCGGGGAGTCCTTGCCGTAGCGCTCGACATAGTGCGCCGCTACGCGATTGGCGAACTCCAGGAAGGTGCCCGTCAGTCCTTCGTAGGCGTGGTAGTCGGTATGCGTCAGGCCGTTGGTCACCAGACCGCCGACCCACGAGTACGGTTCGATCAGCAGCACCTGTCTGCCCGCACGTCCGGCGCTCAGCGCCGCGGCGATGCCGGCGGGAGTGCCACCGTAGATCGCGACCTCGGCGGTGAGCTCCGCGGCGGAGTGGGTAGCGAGCGACGACAGCATGGTCAGTACGGCTAGCAGCGGGGCGCGGCGCATGGTGGTCTCCGAGGTGACGGACGGGATCACCGCCCATGATGTCGGATCTTGTCCGGGGTGCGCGGTCTTTACGTTCTCATCGTAGAATGAGCCGCCAACCCACCATGCAGGACGTCGCCGAGGCCGCCGACGTGCACCGCACCACGGTGTCGCTCGCGCTGCGCGACAGTCCCAAGCTGCCAGCGGCGACCCGGGCCCACGTCCAGGCGGTGGCCACGCGCCTGGGATACCGGCCTGATCCACTGGTCTCGGCGTTGATGACCGCGCGGGTCAGCCGTCGCCAACCCGTGCACCAGGGCACGCTGGCTTTCCTCAGCAACGACGCCAAGCGTCCGCCGGACTGGGCGCGTTTCCCGAAGTCCTATGGCCGGCTGTTTCGCGGCGCGGCCGAGCGCGCCACTCAGCGCGGCTATGGCCTGGCGCCGTTCTGGCTGCGTGAGCCCGGGCTCACCGGCGCATTGTTCTCACGCCAGCTCCACGACCGTGGCATCCACGGCCTGCTCATCGCGCCACATAGCGGGTCCGACAACCACATCGACCTCGACTGGTCGCGCTTCGCGGTGATCGAATTGGGCTACAACCTCGCGGAGCCGCAGGTCAATCGCGTGGTGCACGACTATTTCGGCGCGATGAAACGGGTGTGCCATGAGGTGCTGGCGCGTGGCCATCAACGCCCCGGTTTCCTGTTACCGGAGAACGCCGTCACCAAGACCCGCCACCTGTTGCGCGCAGCCTTCACCGATGCCCAGCAGTCGCTGCCACCGGACGCGCGCCTGCCGATCCTCGCGCCACCCATCCTGACGCAGGAGGTCATCGATCCATGGCTTGAGCGCGGACAGCCCGACGCGGTGATCATCGGCGGCATCCAGTACCCTGGAACGCCGCCTACGTTCCGCATCCCGCGACGCCTGCCGGTGTTCAACCTCGACTGCGTGCGCCGCGGTGGTGGTGATGTCGGCATCTTCCAGGACTGGCCGGCGATGGGCGCCATTGGCGTCGACCTCCTGATCGCCCAGCTTGGCCGCGGCGAATACGGTGTGCCGCTGCAGCCGTACTCGGTGCAGGTTGCAGGGCACTGGCAGGCAGCGTCGGAGCGGTGAGGTCGCGGGCGGTTCCCGGGATCATGGCCTCGACGCGGTTCAGCTCCTCCCCACCGCCCACACGTCCCCAGGGAATCAAGCCGCACCATCGGGATCGTCCCAAAAGGAGCGCTGTGCCGACCTCCTTCCATGGAGCTCGTCTTACGCCGTGGTCGCGCGACTGATGGCGTTGCGCACGGGCGCCGGCAACGCGCGGTCGCGACCGGTCAGGCGGTCGACGGCGTTCTCGGCCTGCGC
>JANPIY010000444.1:0-3931 GCA_031425255.1 Planctomycetota bacterium | reverse complement strand
GCCGCATCGAAGCCTTGCAGCCGCATCGCGCGGGAGTGCTGGCCTTCGCCGAGGCATTGCGGCGCGATCCCCTGCTCGCGCTGGCGCTCGCGCCGGACCTGTTGCGCTCGATGCATGCGGTGCTGGACGTGGCGGGCATCGGGTCCACGGGTCCGCTGGCGCGCCTGGCCTGAGCGGGTCCGCCTGACCGGTGCCAACCCGATACGTGGGATGGCGGGCCCTTCTGGGTTTGATCAGATGGCGCCATGCTCACCGATCTGCGTACCGCCCTCCATGCCTCCCAGCGTGACGATCCGCTGCTGCCGCCCCTCGCCGCCCTCCTCCAGTCCTTCGCCGCGGCGCTCACCACCGCCGAGCGGGTCACAGCCTGGATCGCCCTGCAGGACTGGACGCGCGAGGGCATGCACATCCATCCGCTCGACAATGACGAGGGTGCCCAGCTGGCATCGGGCGACACCGTGCGCCTGCGCCTGCTGCTGCACACCCTGGAGAGCTGTTCGCCGGTGCGCCTCAGCATCAAGGATGCGGTCGCCGCGCTGATCGCCGATGCCGATGCGTGCGGCCTGCTGAGCGAGGCCGGCATGCCGTCCGACCGCGGCTTTATGGGCGAGGCTTCGTCGCGGCTGTGGGCCAAGGTGTTGCCCGAGCCGAGCGAGCCGTCGGACATGCGCCAGTTCCTGCGCCGTTGTTTCCGCACCCGTGGCCAGGTCGCACGCTTCCAGCGCTGGCCGCCCGAGCTCTTCCATCGCATCATCGAAGTGGTCATGCCACCGGCCGATGCCCAGGCCTGGGTAACCCTGCGCCGCTCGGTCACCGATGCCGTCCGTCTGCTGAGCCTGCGCGTCGAGAGCCAGGGCCTGGCCCCGAAACTGCGCGCGCGTTCACGCGACGTGCCGGTGGTCGCCTCGCCCTTCTTCCAACTCGCGGCGGCCACCGCCGGTCTGCTCGCCGGCCGCGACCACAGCCATACCGGCGTCGGGGACGGCACGGTCGCGGGTGGGGCGGCGGAGGCCGCCTGGGCCGCCACCATCGCCGCCTGCCGCGAGGAACTCGCAGAGATCGAGCGCCAGACCGAGAGCGAAGGCATCTCGGTCGACATCGTCTTCAGCCTCGACGTGCTCGACCGTTGCTTGACCCGACTGGAACTGCTCGGGGCCATCCTGCTCAGTCCACCTGGGCGGGAACGCTCGGCGCTGGTCCAGCGTCTGCTGACGAGCCTGGTCTTCCACCTGCATGAGGCGCGCAGCCTGCGCGCCCTGGCTTCGACCAACCTGCGCCTGCTGCACCGCCGCATCATCGAACGCTCGGGCGAGACCGGCGAACACTACATCGCCCGCGACCGCTCGGAGTATCGCCACCTGCTGCTGGCCGCGGCCGGCGGTGGCGTGCTGACGGTCGGCACCACCGCGCTCAAGCTGCTGGCATCCGAACTGCCGGGCTCCGACTTCCTGCATGGCCTGGTCTACGGCATCAACTACGCGGTCTCCTTCCTCATCCTGCACCACCTGCACCTGGTGCTCGCGACCAAGCAGCCGGCGATGACCGCGGCCACTCTCGCCACCATCCTGCGCGAGCAGCGCGGCACCGGCCGCATCGATGAGATCGTCGACCGCATCACCCGCATCTGCCATTCGCAGCTCGCCGCCGCGGCCGGCAACGTGGTCATGGTGGCGCTCGGCGCGCTCGCGCTCACCACCTTGTGGCAGCAGACCTTCGGCCACGCCTTCCTCGACCAGGACACGGCGCGCAAGACCTACGAGAGCCTCAGCCCGCTGACCACCGGCACGGTGTTCTTCGCCGCGCTGACCGGCGTGATCTTGTGGCTGTCGTCGGTCATCGGCGGCTGGATCGACAACTGGAGCGCCTGGCATCGCATCCACCGCGGCATCGCCGACCACGCCCTGGGGCGCACCCTCGGCCGCGAGCGCCTGGTGCGCTGGGGCAAGAGCTGGCGGCGGCACATCGGCGCCTGGGGTTCGAATATCAGCCTCGGCCTGATGCTCGGCCTGGTGCCGGCGCTCGGGCATTTCTCCGGCCTGCCGCTGGATGTGCGCCACGTGACGCTCTCCACCGGCCTGCTCTTCACCGCCTGCGGCAGCCTCGACACCGACTGGTATTCGAGCTCCTGGTTCCTGCTCGCGGTCTCGGGCATCACCACCATGTTCGTGCTGAATCTCGGCGTCAGCTTCGCCCTCAGCCTATGGACCGCCCTGCGCGCCCTGGAAGTCCCCGCCAGCGATGTCCGCGAACTGCTGCGCCGCTTGGTTGCGCGGCTGTTCACCCATCCGCTCGACTTCATCCTGCCCCCGAAGACGCCGCTGGAGGGACGCGGTTTCTGAGCCCCCGTGGCCCTATCAAAAGTCGCTGACCTTCCCTTCGGTTGCCAATGGTGGCGGGCTGGAATCAGCAGCCGCTTCGACCTTCCCATTCCGTCATCGCAATGGGCGCATTCCGGCACCCTCGGTTGCGTCATGATTTCATACGGCGTGCCGTCATCAGCATATCCGCCGCAACCTTCTATCGCGGCGCATGCTGACGAAGACTGAACGGGAAGCACCATGTCCAGACGGTTCCTTCACCGGCACCTGCCATGCGAGGCTGCGGAGATCCAAGCCCCCTTCCTGTTGCGGTCAGCGCGCACGGTCAAGCGTATCGAGTCCCTGGCGGTGCTGCAGCGCATCGTTCGCAGGAGTCGAGGCGCGACGACCGACCTCATGGTCGAAACTGCCAATGGGGTCATCTTGGCACCTGCCGAGGTGCTGGCCCTCTCACCAGATCAACTCGTAGATCAGGGCAACGCCTCGCGATGGATCTGGCCGATGGTCGCGCTGGCCTTCATCGCCATGGGCGGTGTCCTCGCGCTGCTGCTGGAGATCCAGACGAAGGTTCCCCCCTCAGGCGCCGTTTCCGCCCCCACCGTCCTGGCGGAACAGGAGCGCAGGAATCACCTTCAACCCCGATCACCATCACTACCGGCTGTTCAAGTTCCTGAGCCACCTCCGGCGACCGCGCAAACGCCCAGGAGCACGTCGGTCGCGAGGCTGGCGTCAAGCATCACCACGACGTTTCGGACACCGATGAACTCGCCATTGATAGTCGATGCCATGCATGGGCCGCTCGCCGGGCATGGCGGTACCTCTCTGCATGCGCTGCTGCGTTCGGGCCCCAAGAACGGTAAGGTCGGGTTCTATGCGGACGGTCATTTCTCATATCGACCGAAGATGGATTTCACCGGCAACGATTCGTTTCGCATCCAGATCGTGGATGGAGCGATTCCACGGCATCTGGTCACCATCTCGATCGAGGTCATCGACCCCCAACCATAGCTATCGCGCGTCGGCGTTGACCATCACCCGGTTCGTTACCGCGCCATCATGAGCACGGCAGACCGGGCCGCTGCGGTTCCGAATGCGTCTTCGCGGACGCCAGCTGGTGACGCTGGGGCCGACGTATGGCTTCCGGTGGAGGTGGAAGCGGCGATGCGGATCCTGATAGCGATCGATGGCGAATTGGCACAGCGACGATTCGCCCTGCCGTCCGGACGCAGCTGGTGCGGGCGTCCCGCGCCGGGCATCGTTATCGGCATTCCCGGGCCTGGCATCAGTCGGCGTCACGCCCTGCTCGAATCGCGCGAAGAGGGCGTGCGCATCACCGATGTCGGCAGCGCCAACGGCACCTGGGTCAACGGCGTGCGACTGGCCATCAACCAACCGCATGAGCTCCGTCACCTCGACCGCCTGCGCATCGGCACTCAATTCTTCCGATTCGAAAGCGATGAGATGTCCACGGACGCAGTCATCGGGCCGGGAACGGGCGTGCGTATGGCCAGGTCGCGAGTTCAACGTGGGCGGACGGCGAGGCGGAGCTTATCCACGCTCATGTGGTGCGGGGTGGGCCTCTGCCTGCTGGCGCTGGTGGCATGGACGGCGGC
>JANPIY010000443.1:0-1766 GCA_031425255.1 Planctomycetota bacterium | reverse complement strand
GCAACATGCGCATCGGACCCAGGACCACGCCGTTCACTTTCGGCTTGACCAAGGCAACAGCCGTGCGCATGTACAGACCGCAGCTACCCCAGTCGTCCATCAGCAGTGCCTCGGCAGCGTGGTACTGGCGGTAGCGCGTCTCGTTGTCGGCCGTGATCGTGGCCCGGTCGATCAGTGCGTCGAAGCCCGGGTTGGAGTAGCGCGCACGATTGAACGGGCTCTTGGAGTGCCATACCTGCGACAGGTAATACAGGGCGTCCGGGTAACCCGCCGACCAGCCCCAGGAGAAGAACGGCGTCTCGCCGGCATTGAGCGAACGCAGGAAAGTGGCGCGTTCCTGGATGTCGAGCGCCACGTCCACGCCAAGGACCTGCTTCCACTGGTCGGCGAAGTAGGCGATCTCGTTCCGGAACGGCGCCAGATTGGCGATCTTGAGTGGCGGCAGCCCGCGCCCGTTCGGAAAACCGGCATCGGCCATCAGCTTCTTGGCGCGCTCGGGGTCAAAGGCGATCTTCTTCACTGCCGGGTTGTAGCCGGCGATGCCGGGGGTGATCTGGCCATACAGCGGCTGCGCCAGGCCACCGAACAGGCCTCGCGTCATGGCGTCGCGGTCGATCGAGATGCAGAAGGCCTCGCGCACGCGCTTGTCCCGGAACGGCGCGTACAGGTTCTGATTCATTCCCAGGAAGTTGATCTGCGCATTGGGCGCGGTGCGCGCCTGTGCCTTGAGATTGGCATCGCGCAGAATGCGCCGACTCAGATCGGTACTGGTGGGCACCAGGATATCGAGTTCACCGGCTTCATACATGGTCACCGCGGTTTCCTCGGCGGGGACCACGACAAAGCGCACGCCGTCTATCTTGGGTGCGCCGCCGTAGTAGTCCTTGAATGCCTTCAGGTACACACTCTGGCCGCGTTGCCAGCTGGTGAACATGTAGGGGCCGGTGCCCGCCGACACCTGCATGAACCAGTTCGCACCCTTGTCGGCGACCACCTGGGTATCGAAGAACATGAACGGATAGACCGGGAACAGCACGTCCGGCGCACTGAAAGCCACCTCGACCACCAGCGGGCTCACAACCTTCACCCCGGCCAGCTCCTTGGTCTTGCCATCCTGCACTTCCTTGGCGCCCACGATGCGCTGCAGATACTGAAGTTGCAGGCCGGCCTTGCTGCCCGGCGCCAGCAAGGCCTCGAAGCTGGCCTTGACGTCCTTCGCACCGAATGGCCGGCCGGTGTGAAACTTGACGTTGGGTCGCAACTCGAAACGCCAGGTCAGGTTGTCGGGACTGATGGTCCATTTCAGCGCCAGCGCCGGCAGCACCTTTCCGTTCTCATCGACCCGCGTGAAGTTTTCGTAGACGTTGCGCAGCACATCGCCCGCGATCAAGGCCGAGAAGGTGATCGGGTCGATCATCTCTGGGTCGGCATTGATGTTGATGCGCAGGTCCTTGGCCTGCACCTGGGCTCCCGCGAGACCTGCCAGAGCGAGCGCAAGCGCCAGCTGGAGAAACCGTTTTGCCATGTTCATAGAAAACTCCACAGTGAATGTTGCCGCTATTTCTAGGATAGCACCCATGCAACAAATATGCCGATTCTGCAACGATGTCGGATCGCCCCCAAAGCCGCGCCCCCGAAGGGGTTCGAAGCAAAACGGGCCCTTTGTCGCGTTCCGGATTCGAACGCGCATGGCGGGCGATCCGACATCGTTGCAGAATCGGCATATTTGTTGCATGGGTGCTATCCTAGAAATAGCGGCAACATTC
>JANPIY010000442.1:0-7917 GCA_031425255.1 Planctomycetota bacterium | reverse complement strand
CCGCTCGACGATCTGGGCGCGCACCCCCGCCATCGCGTGTGCCAGGTGGGGTACACCGAGATCGACACCCGCATCGCCCAATATGAGATGTCCTATCAGATGCAGGCGAGCGTGCCCGACCTGCTCGACATTGAGCAGGAGCCACGCCACGTGCTCGACCTCTATGGGCCGGACGTCAAGAAGCGCGGCAGCTACGCCTTCAACTGTCTGCTCGCGCGCCGCTTGGCCGAGCGCGGCTCGCGCTGCATCCAGCTGATGCACAGCGGCTGGGACCAGCACGGCAACTGGTCGTTCCACCTCGACACCATGTGCAAGGACACCGACCAGCCGAGCGGCGGCCTGCTCAAGGATCTCAAGCAGCGCGGCATGCTCGACGACACCCTGGTGATCTGCGCCACCGAGTTCGGCCGCACGGTCTTCCTGCAGGGCAACAAGGACAATCCCAAGGGCTACGGCCGCGATCACTTCGGGCGCGCCTACAGCACCTGGATGGCGGGCGCCGGGGTGAAGAAGGGGCACACCTACGGCGAGACCGACGAGTTCGGCTACAACGTGGTGCGTGATCGCATGCACGTCCACGACTGGCAGGCGACCGTGCTGCATCTGATGGGCATCGATCACACGCGCCTGACCTATCGCTATCAGGGCCGTCAGTTCCGCCTGAGCGACGTCCATGGCGAGGTGGCCACGGGTATGCTGGCCTGAATGCTGCGCGGGGCGGGTTGCCCTCTCACAGAAGAATCGGCCGCAGAGGCGCGGAGACGCAGAGGAAAGGCAAAACCTGAGCTTTTCGTCTCTGCGTCTCTGCGCCTCTGCGGCCAAACATCTCAGCGTCACAGCACTGGCATGAGCCCGTGGTCATTCCAGGCCGCGATCGCCGTGGTTCCCGTGGCCCTCGGAATCATCGCGTGGCGTGCAGACGCTTGGTCGCTTGATCGACACGGCGGGGGCGTGAGGGAGGCGTTTCCCCCACACGCTGGTCGGCATAGGCTGCGGCTCACCTGTTTGGCGCCACTGCCGACATGCCGAGCCGATGACCATCTGCGAGACGCCCATGTATCACTCCAGCACCTCTCCGCTCCGTCGGCTGCAAGGCCGCAGACCACGGTACCCCTGGGCGCTGGCCGTGAGCGTCTGCCTGTTGATGGGTGGAGTGGCATCGGCGGCCGATGATCATCCGCCGATCCCCATCCGTCTGCACCTGGAGCGGCCGTCGTTCGTCACCCTGGTGATCGAGGACCAGGCCGGGCACCGGGTGCGCAACCTGGTGGCCGAGACCGCTTTCGCTGCCGGCGAGCACACGCTGTGGTGGGACGGGCTGGACGAGACGCCGGGGAATTACCGTGGGCCGGTCTATGACATCCAGGGCAAGCCGGTCCCGCCTGGGAGCTACCGCGTGCGTGGGCTCGCGCGTGACGCCTTGGGCCTGAGCTACGAATTCACCGTCTACAACCAGGGCGCGCCGCCCTGGCGGACCGCCAAGACCGGACAGCAGGCGGGCGAATGGCTGGCCGACCATTCGGCCCCGAGCGCGGTGCTGTTCGTGCCGGCGGAAGGTTCCGCTCCCGCGCAGATGCTGATCGGCTCGCAGGTCGCCGAACAGGGCGATGGGCTGGTGTGGACCGACCTCGAGGGCCGCAAATCGCGCGGCGCGCATGGAGTCGGTGGCGCCTGGACCGGGGCCCATTTCCTGACCCGCGACGCCGGGCCCGCGGCGACCGTCGGCGTCTACGCCTATTCCGGCTCGACCTGGAATGCGAACGATCCGGCCAAGTCCGAGTTGCGCCTGCTCGCCCTGCGCCGCGACGGCGCCGCCAAGCCGGTGGTCTCCTATCAATTCGACCAGGATCCGGCGCAGAAGGTCCATGGCTGGGACAGCGAGTTCAACTACCTGGGCGGCATCGCCGCCCATGACGGGGTGGTGCTGGTGAGCATGCCGCGTTCGAACCGTGTGCTGGTGATCGACGCGCCGGCCAAGCGTTTATTGGCGACCCTGACCGCTGCCAACCCGCGGGGCATGGCCTTCGATGCGCAGGGCCGGCTGCTGCTGCTGAGCGGGACCCGGCTGCTGCGCGCCGAGGCGTGCGACTGGCGCACGGTCACGGCGATGCCGGCGCTGCACGCCGTGGTCGAACGTAGGCTCGATGATCCGCGCCAGCTCACCCTCGACGGCGCCGGCAACCTCTACGTCTCGGACCAGGGCAAGAGCCACTGTGTGAAGGTCTTCACGCCGATGGGCCAGCCGCTGCGACTGATCGGCCGGCCAGGCGTCCCCGCGGCCGGGCCCTACGATCCCCAGCACATGAATCATCCCAATGGTGTGACGGTGACCGCCGACGGGCGGCTGTGGGTGGCGGAGGAGGACCACGCGCCTAAGCGCGTGAGCATCTGGACCCTCGATGGCGCGCTGGTGAAAGGCCTTTATGGGCCGTCGCGTTACGGCGGCGGCGGCAACCTGAGCGCGGACCGCACCCGCTTCTATTACCACGATGCGAAGAACGGCACCGGCGGCGGCATGGAGTTCGCCCTCGATTGGGCTACGGGAGCCTGGTCGCTGCACAGCGTCTACCAGCGTTTCGTCCCGTCCGATTGGAAGATCCCCGCCAATCTCGGTTACACCGGGCCACAGACCCCCATCGATCTCGGGGGGCGGCGCTACCTGACCAGCGCCTTCAATTCCAACCCCACCCATGGGACGAACCTGGTGGGAGTGTGGATCCTGCGCGCTGGCGTCGCTGTTCCCGCCGCCGCCGCCGGCGATGCGCGGCAATGGGACCTCATGCGCACGCCGGCGTTCGCGTCGCGCTTCCCGCTGGGACTCAAGGATCGTCCGGTCTTCATGGTCTGGTCCGATCTCGATGACGACGGCGTCCCGGAACCGGAGGAGGTCACGGCCAAGGCGCTCGGCGGTCACACCACCGGCTCGTTGTACGTGACCCCGGAGCTGGCGCTGATGACCTCGTTCACCGACCTGCTGACGCCGGCGCGCTTCACCGGTGGCGGCGCTCCGGTGTACGAGCTCGCGACGATGGCGCCGGTGATCCCTGGGGTGACGCATCGCTTCACCTCGGGTGGCGCCGAAGCCTTCCCGGCCGCCGGTGGCTGGACCGTGGTCACTGGCGGCCCGATGCGCGGCTACCGCCATGGCGAACTCGCCTGGACCTACCACAGCCGGTGGCCGAGCCTGCATGCCAGCCACGAGGCGCCGCAACGCACCCTGCAACCTGGGGAGCTGATGGGCACCACGCGTCTGCTCGGCCACCCGGTGCGTCCGCCTGGCGGCGAGGCGGGGGAGATCTGGGCGATCAACGGCAACCCCGGCGTGATCTCGCTGCTGACCACGGACGGCCTCTTCGTCGGCACTCTGGGGCGTGACCGTTTCCAGGGCAAACCCTGGCCGGTGTCCGCGACGCGCGGCGCCGATCTGTCGGAGGTGTGGTTTCAGGACGAACACTTCTGGCCGACCATCAACCAGGGTAGTGATGGCGCCATCCATCTGCTGATCGGCAAGAACCACAGCAGCATCGTGCGCGTCACCGGCCTGGAGTCGGTGCGGCGGCTGCCCTCCAGCACGTTGGAGGTGAGTGCCGAACAGCTCGCCGCCGCCGAGTCCTACCGCATCGCGCGCGAACAACGGCGCCAGCAGGAGGGCGCACGCCAGGTCCTCACGGTGAGCATGCGGGAGACTGCGCCGCAGGTCGATGGCGCGCTCGACGAATGGGACGCGAAGCGCTTCGTCACCGTCTACCGCGACCGCGCGGACGGCAAGCCGGTGGCCATCGAGGCGGCGTTGGCGGTGCACGGGGATCGGCTGTTCGTCGCCGTGCGCAGCTTCGATCACAACCTGCTCAGTAATGGTGGTGAGGCCGCGACCATGCTGTTCAAGACCGGGGGCGCCATCGACCTGATGCTGGCCGCCAATGGCAATGAGCGCCTGCTGGTGACGCGGGTGCAGGGCCGCACCGCCGCGACCTTGTATCGCCAGGAGGTGGCCGGAACGCCCACCGACCGTCGGGTGCCCTTCTCATCCCCGACGCGCACGGTGTGGTTCGATAGCGTCGAGGATGTCAGCGCCGCGGTGGCACTGGCGGGAGCCAAGGGGCTCTACGAATTCTCCATCCCGCTGGCGGTGCTCGGGCTGACGGCCAAGGCCGGCGCCAGCATGAGCGGGGATATCGGCGTCCTGCGTGGTGCGCAGGGGGTGACGACTCAGCGGCTCTACTGGAGCAACCAGGCGACCAGCATCACCGCCGATGTCCCGAGCGAGGCCATGTTGACGCCCCAGCTCTGGGGTCAGCTGGTGTTCGCTCCCTGAGAGCGGTCCCGTGTGAGGTCTATCCACGGAGACCGGAGACGGATGAACCGCAGAGGCCGCAGAGGGCGCAGAGGGGACAGGAGCGGGTCCCGAGAGTTGAAGAGATGTCAGGCGGATGGCCGGACGACTCAGCCTGGCCTGGTCGCCAGCCAGATCACGAAACGCGGACCGCGTGTGCCGTTGGCGTGGGCACGCGCCTCGGCGAGCTCGACCTGGAAACCGGCCTGGCGCAGGCGGCGGGTGAAGGCGGCGTCCGCGCCGGCCGACCACACCGCCAGCACGCCGGCTGGGCGTAGCGCGGCGTACGCCTTGGCCAGGCCGGCGGCGCCGTAGAGCCAGTGGTTGGCGTTGGTGGTGAGCGCCTGCGGGCCGTTGTCGACGTCGAGCAGGATGAGGTCGTAGGTCCGCACCTGCGCGCGCACCAGGGCGGCAACGTCGCCGGTGTAGACCTCGACCCTGGGATCGGCGAGCGGGTTTCCCGCCAGCGGCGCCAGCGGGCCACGGTTCCATACCACCACCGCGGGGATGAGTTCGGCGACGGTGATGCGGTCGTCGGGGGCGGCGTCGCGCAGCGCGGCGGCGGTGGTGAAACCCATGCCGAGCCCGCCGATGAGGATGCGCCGCCCAGCGCGTGCAGCGCAGCGGGCGAAACCCAGGCGCGCCAACGCGTCCTCCGAGCCGTGCGAGATGCTGTTCATCAGCTCTTCACGTCCGACGCGGATGGCGAAGTCGCGCACGTGCTGGAACAAGTGCAGCTCGCCGCCCCCAGGAATGGTCGCGGTCTCCAGCAGGACCCACGGTTTCATGATGCCGCTCCGCCAGCATGAGCTGGGAGCGATGAAGCGGTGATGAGGGGGGCGGGAAGAGACATGCAGCGGCGGAGGATTCCCGCTGACGTCCGGGAGTCGAGGGGAACGCTGCGCGCCGGCGTCGCCGCGTGGGCACGGCAGGCGTCGGCTTCCCGCATGGCGCCGCCATCATCACTCCTACGCTCCCGCCCATGCGCCGGCTACGCACGTTCCGATCCGGGCTGACCGCAGGCTTCGCGCTGGGAGCCGTGCTGTCCGGCGGCGCGTCATGGGCGGAGGAGGTTCCCCCCCAGACCGCCCCACCCGTGCCGGTGGGGCCAGAAGCGCCGGTCGGCGCCGAGCGGCTGACGGTCAGCGCCGCGCAGGGTGAGTCCCTCTATGCCCCGGCGGCCTACCTCGAACACCAGACCTTCGTCCGCGATGCGCCGATGCAGCGCCAGATCTCCATCCGCGAGGCGATGGATCTCCCTGGGGTCCTGGGTGATCCGATCAAGGCGGTGTCGACCCTCCCAGGCGTGGTCACGGGTTCCGGTGGCGAGCTGTTCTTCCATGGCTCCAAGGACGGCGAATCGTCGCCCACCATCAATCACCTGCCGGTCGGCTATCTCTTCCACCTCGATGGTCTGCATTCGGTGTTGTCGCCGGAGGCGGTCGAACAGCTCGATGTCTTCCTCGGCGGCTTCGATGCCACCTATGGCGATGCCATCGGCGGAGTGATCGACGTGACCCCGCGGTATCCGCTCGGCGACAACCGCGGCTATGTGCACATCGGCCTGCTCGACAGCGCGCTCGGCGGCGATTTCCGCCTGGCTGAGCGTTGGGCGCTGTCGCTGAATGCCCGCCGCAGCTACCTCGACCTCATCATCCCCGCGGATTCCCTGAACGACGAGGAGCGCAAGGCCACGGTCACCACCTTCCCCAACTACAGCGACCTGAACGCGAACCTGGCGTACACCCGCGGCGCCCATCGTTTCAGTTTCGAGACGCTGTACGCCGCCGACGAGTTCGGAGTCGATACGCAGGAGAACGCGGTCAAGGATCCCGCCGCCACCGGCGAGGTCGAGGCGCGCTATGGGTTCAGCAGCACCGGGCTGCGCTGGAGCTACGACGACGGGAACTACCGCGCCAACACCCTGCTCGGCTACCTCTACGACTGGCAACGGGTCAACCTTTTTGCCGGTTATTTCTACGACCAGAAGGCGAGCACCGGGACCTTGTACCACCTCTCGAGCTGGCGCCGCGGCGTCCACGACCTGTCAGCCGGGTTCGAGGTCCAGCGCCAGTACCTGCCGATCGATGCGGTGATCCCCGTGCCGCCGGATGCCGATCAGGTCGACTTCGACCTCACCAGCGCTCCGACCTTCCAGGTGAAGCAGATCCTGCAGCCGACGGTCTACAGCCTGTTCGCGCAGGATCTCTACGAGCTCACGCCGCGCTGGCGGGCGCGGGTCGGCGCGCGCGGGGAGTATTCGGACCTGGGTGATCGGCCGCTGCGTCTGATGCCGCGTGGTGCGGTGATCCACGACGTGGGCGCGCAGGACTCGCTGTCGGCCTCGGTGGGGATGTACTCCTCGCGCCCGGAGCAATTCAAACGCTTCGATCAGGTGGGCAACCCCACCCTGGGTGATGAGACCGCGGTCCACTACGGCCTGGCCTGGAACCACCGCTCGGATGATCTGGGGACCTGGACCATCGAGCCGTACTACAAGCAGCTCAGCCATCTCGCCGTGTCAGCACCGGTCGAACATTTCGATGACGTGGGCGAGGGTCACTCCTGGGGCGTGGACCTCAGCTGGCGGCTGCGCGGGCCGACCTGGTACGTGTCGCTGGCCTACGCCTTCCAGCAGGCCGAGCGTCAACTCAGCAGCGACGATCCCGAGCTCTACAGCTTCTATGGCGACGTGCCGCATTCGCTGCAGCTCGCCGGCAGTTGGCGTTTCGCCCGCGGCTGGTCGGCTTCATGGCTGGCGAAATACACCTCGGGCCAGCCCTATACCCCGGTGGTCGGCACGTATCAGTTCACCGACACCGACGGCAACGTGCGCACGCGCCCGACCTATGGCGAGCCTTACAGCGAACGTTTCCCAGATTACTTCACGCTCAATCATCGCGTGGTGTGGGCGACGCTGTTGTCGGGCGGACAACAACTCGAGATCGGGATCGAAATCCTCAATCTCACCAATCACGCCAATGTCGTCGGCATCCAGTACAACGACGAGTACGAGAAGGAACGCGACGTCACCGGCATCGGCATTCTGCCGTCGCTCGATGCGACCATACGGTTCTAGACGGGGTCGTCCCGGTTCAGCCGCTTACTTTTTGCCGCTCACTTTTTGCCGCCGCCTTTGTACTGCTTGACGAATTCCGCCAGCCAGACCTTGGGTCCACCCTGCATGTAACCGAGTTCGCCGGTCTTCTTGCCCGCCGCATCGAGGATCAGGATGGTGGGGTAACCTTGGATGCCGTGCTGTTGCGAGAGCTGTTGATTCTTGGCCTTGGTCGCAGCGTCCTGCGCCTTCTGCTGCGGGAAATCGACTTCCAGCAGGATGGCATTGGCGCTCGCCCATTCCTTGAAGTCCTTGGTCTCGAACACCTCGTCCTTCAAGCGGATGCACCAGCCGCACCAGTCGCTGCCGGTGAAGTTGGCGACGATCGGACGCCCGGTCTTCTTCGCCGCGGCGATCGCCTCGTCATAGCTGGTCAGCCAGCCCTCCGCAGCCGAGGCCTGGGCACCCAAGAGGCCGGCGGCCATGACGAGCGCGACGGCGGAGGCCAGCATGCCGGAGCCGAGGC
>JANPIY010000441.1:0-8480 GCA_031425255.1 Planctomycetota bacterium | reverse complement strand
CGCCATTGGCCAGGTTGGCGTCCGTGACCGCGGCCCAGGCGTAGCGCACGGCGAGCGGTCGCGGGACGGCACTCCCACCATGCACCACGACCTGGTCGCCGACGATCTCGGCCGCGGCCGCGACGAATTCGCCGTCCGCGCCCGCGAGCGAGAAACCGCGGAGCGCCGCTCCACCGCGCGCCACCAGGCCGCCATCCACGTGCGCGAAGCTGAGCACCACCCGGTCGCCATCCGCGCGCAGCCCGGTGAATTCGGGTCCCCGCCATGCCACCGCCCGGCCATAGGCCAGCCCTTCGGCCGCGAGCGCGAGACGGGCACCCACCGGCTGCTTGCGCAGCGGATGGATATTATCGGCCTCGCCGACATCAGTGGTCACCGCCATGGCGCAGTGCGGCAGCGTGCGTGCGATCCCGGCCTGGACCGCGCGGAAGTGCGGCGTGGTGCCGCGATAGGGCGGCAGCTGGACGAACAGCACGGGCATTTCCGCGCCCCACCACGAGCGCCAACCGGTGACCATCGCCGGCATCAGCTGGCGATAGCGCTCGGGCGCGCCGCTATTGGCCTCCCCCTGATACCACAGCACGCCGCGGAAGACCCAGGGGATGAGCGGCGCGATCATGCCGTCGTGGAGCGCGCCCGGGCAATCGTGGCACCGGCGCGCCGGCGCCTTGGCCTTCGCGTCGCCGCCGTCGCGCAGCCGCTGGTAGCCGCGGTAGGCCTCGCCGATGCGCGCGAACTCCTCGGCTGGCATCGCCGCCCACGGCGCGAGGAGCTGGCGGTTGGCGGGGTCGCGAGCAAGGTCGGTACGGTCCATCCAGGTCTCGATGCGGGTGCCGCCGACCGCGCTGACGATGACGCCGACCGGCACGCCGAGCGCACGCTGCAGGTCGCGGGCGAAGCAGTACGCCACCGCGGAGAATCCACCGGTGGTCCCGGTTCCCGCCTGCTGCCAGATGCCGGCGAGGTCACGCAGCGGCTGCAGCGCGAAGCGCTCCTCCACCATCAGCAGGCGCACGTCGGCGTTGGAGCTGGCAGCGATCTCGGTCGCGGCATCGGCGACCTTGGCCATGCGAAAATGCATGTTCGATTGTCCGGAGGCGAACCAGACCTCGCCGACGACCACGTCACGGACGGTCACCACGGCGGTTCCCGCGCTGACCGTCAGGTCCAGCGGACGTGCCGAGGCCAGCATCGGCGGCAGCGTGGCGCGCCAGGCCCCATCCTGGCCGGCAAGCGCCTGGATCCGCTGGCCGGCGAAAGCCACCGCCACCGCCGCACCGGGATCGGCCCATCCCCATACCACGATGGGGCGGTCGCGTTGGAGCACGGCGTGGTCGCTGAACGCCGCATGCAGGCGCAGCTCGGCCGCCGGTGCGGACAGGGCGCATAGCAGGCAGCAGAGCATGCGCACGGGGAACGGGCGGGTCATGCGGATCCTCCAGCGGCGAAGGCATCCTGCGGTCCGTGGTGGCGGAGCAAAGGCGCCGGGCTCGCGAGGTTCGGGCACGCGCTGTCCGGCTCGCATCATGTCGGTCCGCCACCGGATGGCGGTTGCCGTGAAAAGGAGCACGCCACGTGGGATCACCACGAGGCGTGCTGCTTTTTGGTCGGACCGACAAGATTCGAACTTGCGACCTCTACCACCCCAAGGTAGCGCTCTAATCCAGGCTGAGCTACGGTCCGATGTGCGGGGGCGCTGTATAAGTTTCCCGGTGCGGTGAGTCAACGAGCAAGACGGGGAGCAGCCTGGTGGATGAAGACCCATCGTCGCGTTGGCCCTGCCATGCGACCTCTTGCGGGATTGGTTGATGACGGTGGCGATGCGGCTGACCACCTGAAAACCCGAGCGGGCTGACCTCCTGGTTTTGCGATCTGGGAGGGGGGCATTGAGAAGGTGTGGGGCCGCCTTCCGGGTCCGCTTGCGGGCCTGTGGGCCGCCCCTACCGTGCGCGCCCGATTCAAAGCGCCCAGAATGCCGGAAATTCCATGCCCAAGCCGTTCACCGTTGCCGAGATCCGTGAATCCTTCCTGGCGTTTTTCGCTGAGAAGTCCTGCATCCGCTATGCGAGCGCCAGCCTGGTGCCGGAGAACGACCCGACCACCCTGTTCACCGTCGCCGGCATGTCGCAATTCAAGGACATGTTCCTTGGCCGCGGCACGCACCCGTTCACCCGCGCCACCACGGTGCAGAAATGCATCCGCACCAACGACATCATGAACGTCGGGCGGACCGCCCGGCACCACACCTTCTTCGAAATGCTGGGCAACTTCTCCTTCAATGACTACTTCAAGAAGGAGGCCATCCACTGGGCCTGGGAATTCCTCACCCAGCGCCTGCAGCTCGACCCGCTGCGGCTGTCCATCACGGTGCATCAGATCGACGATGAGGCCTACCGTATCTGGCGCGAAGAGATCGGCATCCCCGCCGAGCGCATCTTCAAGCTCGGCGACAACGACAACTTCTGGCCGGCCAACGCGCCCAAGGAAGGCCCCGAAGGTCCCGGCGGCTGCTGCTCGGAAATCTTCTGGGATCACCGCATCAACGATGACCCGCAGGACAACCTGACGTCGGACACCGGGCGCTTCGTCGAGATCTGGAATCTGGTGTTTCCCGAATTCAATGTGCGGAAACCGCACGCTGACGGTTCGCCCAATCTGGAGAACCTCGGTCGCCGCAACATCGACACCGGGTCCGGTCTCGAACGGGTCGCGGCGGTGATGCAGGGGGTCTACAACAACTTCGACATCGATGTCTTCCAGACCATCATCCGCGCGGTGTGCGCGGTTTCGGCGACGACCTACGACCGCACCGCCGTGCTCGGCACCAAGAGCAAAGCGGCCGAGGACAACGCCCTCATCAGGCGCATCGCCGACCATGTGCGCGCGGTGACATTCTGCATCGCCGACGGTGCGCTGCCCGGCAACAGCGACCGCGGTTACATCGTCCGCCGCCTGATCCGGCGCGCGACGCTCGATCTCGACAAGCTTGGCGTCGATGACGCCCGCCTGCACGAGGTGGTGCCCGCCGTGGTCGAAGCCATGGGCGTCGCCTATCCCGAGGTGGCCCGTCGCCAGGAGCTGGCGCAAGCCACTCTGAAGGCCGAGGAGCAGCTCTTCCGCCGCACCCTGCGCAAGGGGCTCGACCTGTTCCAACGCTCGTTGGAGAAGTTCAAGGGTGGCACGATCTTCTCCGGCGATGACGCCTTCGAACTGGTCACCACCCACGGCTTCCCGCGGGAGGTCATCGCCGAGCTGGCCGGCGCCGAGGGCCTGACCATCGACGATGCCCGTTTCAAGCTGCGCTGGGATGAACACACCCGCATCAGCAACACCAAGCAGATCGAGGTCTTCACCTCGACCGCGCTGCAGGAGGCCAAGCCGCGCCTCGGCGCCACGCCCTTCGTCGGCTATGCGCAACTGGACGTGCCGACCGAACTCACCCTGCTGGAGAGCGGCGGCAAGGAGATCGCGCAGGCCGCGGTCGGCACCGAGGTGCGTTTCGCGCTCAAGCAGACGCCATTCTACGCCGAATCCGGTGGCCAGGTGGGCGACCGTGGCGAGGTCACGGGCGACGGCTTCACCATCGCCGTCACCGACACCCAGAAGGATGAGGGCCTGGTGGTCCATCACGGCAAGGTGACCGCCGGCGTCGCACGTCTGGGCGCGGTGACCGCGCAGGTCAGTACCGAGATCCGCCGCGCCACCACCAGCCACCACAGCGCCACGCACCTGATGCACAGCGCGCTGACGCGCTTGTTGGGCGACCATATCGAGCAGCAGGGTTCGAAGGTCGAACCCACCGCCCTGCGCTTCGACTTCAACCACTCCAATGCTCTCACCAAGGACCAGCTCCGGGCGATCGAGTCCTGGGTCAACGCGGCGATCGACGCCCGTCATCCGGTCGAGATCAAGGTGATGCCGATCGCCGAGGCCAACAGCCTCGGGGCGAAGGCCCAGTTCGGCGAGAAGTATGGCGACGCCGTGCGCGTCGTGACCATGGGCACCGGTGACGTCAGCCGCGAGTTCTGTGGTGGCTGCCACGTCGGCAACACCGGCGACATCGGCGCTTTCCGCATCATCGCCGAAGGGGCCTCTTCCGCCGGCATCCGCCGCATCGTCGCGGTCGCTGGTGCCGAGGCCGCCCGGCTCGCCGCCGAGGAGGAACACATCGCCCAGGCCTGCGCCCGGCATCTCGGCCTGCTCCGGCCCGGCCCGGACGATGTGCGTCAGGTCGATGAGCTGGCGCGCCAATTCAAGGCGCCGTCAGCCGAGGTCCCGGCCCGGGTCGCGCAACTGGCTCATGAGGTGGATGATCTGGCCCGTAAGCTCGGCACCTCGCTCCAGACCCTGACCGGCTCGTTGCTGCAACGCGTCGAGCAGATGCAGAATGAACTGAAACGTCTGCGCAAGCTCGAGGAGACCCAGCAGGCCCAGGCCGCCGCCGGGGCGGCAGATGCGGTCCTGGCGGCGCAGGTCGACGTCGGTGGGGTGCCCGTGATCGCGCTGGCGATGCCTGGCCTCGATGGCAAGGCCCTGCGTACGCTGCTCGACGTGGTGCGCGCCAAGCAGCCCAGCCTGTGCGTGGTGCTCGGCTCGGCGGTCGATGGCAAAGTCGCCCTGGTCGCCGGGGTCAGCCCCGATTTGGTCAAGCGCGGCCTGAGCGCCGGGACGCTCATCGGCAGGCTGGCGCCGCTGGTCGGCGGCCGCGGGGGTGGCAAAGCCGACCTCGCCCAGGCCGGTGGCAGCGACGCCGCCCGGCTGCCCGAGGCCATCGCTGCGGTTCAGACGCTGGTGGCGGAATCCACGGGCGGTGCTGGCGCGCACGGCGCCAAAGGGTGATGGTAGGACGACGTGGCCAAGAAGACCGAATCATCCAGCGACCGCTTCAACCGAGGTGACGGTACCACCGATCGGTTGCATCGTGATAGCCGCCGCCCACGCAAGACGGTGTTCAAAGGCGTGTCCGTGGTTCACGGCATCGCCATGGGTCCGGTGCGGCTCAAGTTCCGCCAGACCCAGGTGCTCAGCGACCAAACCATCACCTTCAACGAGGTCGAGCGCGAGTACGAACGGCTGAACGAGGCGGTGCGCCGCTCGAAGGAACAGCTGCTCGAGACCAGGGCCAAGGTCCAACGCGATATCGGCGAACTGGAGGCGACGATCTTCGACGCCCACCTGGCGATCCTCGAAGACCAGCAGTTCCTCAAGAAGATCCGCGCCCAGGTCCAGGCCCTGCTCAAACCGGTCGAGGTCGTGGTGGCCGAGATCGTCGAGGGTTATTACCGCCTGCTGTCGATGAAGGAGGCGGAGAATCTGCGCGAACGCGCGGCCGACATCCGCGACATCGGCCGTCGTCTGCTCGACAACCTGGCCAAGCTCAAGAACCCTGGGGAGGAATACCCCGACGCCGACGAACCGCCGGTGACGCAGGACGAGATCATCTTCGCGCGCGAGATCCTGCCCTCGGATCTGGTGACCATCGAACACCGCCATTGTCAGGGCGTGATCTGCGAGACCGGCAGCGGCCGTGGCCATGCGGGGGTGATGTTGCGGGCGATGAACGTCCCCACCGTGATGGGCCTGGAGGGCCTGACCGAGCAGCTGCAGGACGGCGACTTCGTCATCGTCGACGGCTCCAACGGCACGGTGTACGTCAATCCCAAGGCGGACGTGGTCGAGAGTTTCCTCAAGACCAAGAACGAGTTCGAGCACTACAAGACCGTGCTGCGTTCCGAGGTCGACCTGCCCGCGGTCACCACCGACGGCTACCCGATCCAACTGCTGGCCAACGTCAGCAAGCAGAGCGACATCGATCTGGCCAAGCTCTACAACGTGGATGGCATCGGATTGTTCCGCAGCGAATTCCATCTCATGGTCGGCAACTCCTTTCCCGACGAGGAGGAGCAGTATTGGATCTATCGCCAAGCGGTCGAGAAGATGGCCGGCAAGCCGGTCACCATCCGCACCATGGACCTGGGCTCGGACAAGAAGCTGCCCTATATCAAGCTGCCGGATGACGAGACCCATGGCTTGGGCCGGCGTTCCATCCGCCTGGTGCCCGAACTCGAGGAGTTCCAGCTCATCCAGTTGCGCGCCATCCTGCGCGCCAGCGCCCACGGCAATGTGCGGCTGATGTGGCCGTTCGTCACCAGCCTGGAAGACATCCGCATGGCCAAGCGGCTGGTGCGGATGGCGCGGCGCGACCTCGATGCGGCCAAGAAGAAGTACGATCCCGATATCCCGATCGGCATGATGGTGGAGGTCCCGGCGGCGGCGCTATCGCTGGACAAGTACGTCCGCGACGTGCAGTTCTTCTCGGTCGGCACCAATGATCTGACGCAATATGTGTGTGCCGCCGACCGCAACAGCGTCGACGTGGCGCCGTGGTACAAGGGCCACAACCCTGGGATGCTGGCGTTGCTCAAGCTGATCGTCGACACCGCCAAGGCGCACAATGGCGACCTCACCATCTGCGGCGAGATGGCCGGTGATCCGTTCTACACCATGTTCCTGCTGGGCATCGGCTGCACCAAGCTGTCGATGCCGGCACCGCAGGTGCCGCTGGTGAAGAAGATCATCCGTTCAGTCAACATCAGCGGCGCCACCAATCTCGCCAACCGCGCGCTGCAGACCACCTCGACCAGCCAGATCCGCGAACTGTTCGCCACCACGGTCCAGCAGATCCTTGGACGTGATCTGGGCGGCTGGACACGCACCTCCGCTGAATAGCCGATTCGCCACAACCAACGCGATACTCTGGTGGCGGTTTGCGAACGGTGCAGGTGCATTCCGCCAAGGTGCGGATGGTTCCGCCGGTGGTGACGGCGCTGACGCTCGACAACCCGGTGCGCGCACGTTCCTGCCGACTTGTTTTCCCCCGCTCGGCAACAACGTCGCGCGGCCATGCCAGATGCCCGCACCCGCCGTCTGATCGCCGCCTTTACCGCGGCCTATGGCCACGCTCCCACCCGCGGTGTCCGTGCGCCTGGGCGGGTGAACCTGATCGGCGAACACACCGACTACAATGCGGGCTTCTGCCTGCCGATGGCGATCGATCGCGAGGTGCGCATGGTGCTGCGGCCACGTCGCGACCGCACGGTGCGCGTGTTATCGCTCGAACAGCCCGGTGGTGTGGTGTCGTTCGCCTTGTCGCGAGCCATCGCCAAGGCCGCCAGGCCGCAAGATCATTGGGCGGACTATGTCAAAGGCTGCGCCCAGGAGCTGCTGGGCGCGCGCATGCCCCTGGTTGGCGTCGATCTCGCCTTGTCCGGCGATGTGCCGCTGGGATCGGGATTGTCGAGTTCGGCCGCCCTCGAGGTCGCCTCCATCCATGCGCTGCTCGCGGCGGCACGGCTGAAGCTGCCAGGTGAACAGCTCGCCCGACTGGCCCAGCGGGCGGAGAACCGCTACGTCGGGGTGAACTGTGGCATCCTCGATCAGCTCAGCAGCGCCTGCTGCGTCGCTGGCAAGGCGATGCTGATGGACTGCCGCACCCTCGCCCTGTCCTACGCGCCATTGCCCCGCGGGGTCGCGGTGGTGATCGCCGACAGCGGCAAACGCCGTGGCCTGGTCGACTCGGCCTACAATGAACGGCGGGCGCAGTGCGAGGCCGGAGCGCGCGCGCTCGATGTCACCCATCTGCGGGACGTCAGCCTGGCAGGGTTGTGGTCGGCCGTGCGCGATGGCAGGTTGGACGACCTCGCCAAGCGTCGCTGCGAACACGTGGTGGCCGAGAACGGACGCACGCAAGCGGCCTTCGCCACCCTCATGGCGGGTGATGCGGTGGCTTTCGGTCAGCTGATGGACCAGAGCCACGCCGACTTGCGCGACAAGTTCGCCGTCAGCTGTCATGAACTCGATGACCTGGTGGCGATCGCACGCAGCCTGCCCGGGTGCCTGGGCAGCCGCATGACCGGCGCCGGTTTCGGCGGTTGCACCGTGAGCCTGGTGCAGCAGCGTGCGGTGAAGCGTTTCGTGGCCGCGCTGACGCGGGCCTATCGCGCGCGGTACGACCTGCCGATGACGGTCTCGGTGAGCAAGGCCGCGGCGGGCGCCGGATCGTTGCGATTGAAGTGAGCGCTCGGGAGACGTGGACGTGACTGCAGTCGGAAATCCGCCGGACGGAACGTGGTATGCCAAAGGCCTGCGCTTCACCTGTACGCAGTGCGGCAAGTGCTGTACCGGCGCTCCCGGATTCACCTGGGTCAGCGAGGTCGAAGCCGATGCTCTCAGTGAACGTTTCGGCCTCGACGGCGAAGCCTTCCGGGCGCGTTACACCCGCCTGGTCTGGCGCCAGGGGGAACAACGCCGGACGCTGATCGAGAAACGCGGCGGCGACTGCGTCTTCTTCAAACGCGGGGTCGGCTGCACGGTCTACGAGCAGCGTCCCAGGCAGTGCAGTACCTGGCCCTTCTGGGGCCGGATCGTCGCCTCGCAGGAGGACTGGATGGACTCGGCGCGCGAGTGCCCTGGTATGAATC
>JANPIY010000440.1:0-2414 GCA_031425255.1 Planctomycetota bacterium | reverse complement strand
ACCGGCCGTTACGCCGGAGTGGTATGGGACATCCAGTGGAAGAACTTCACCTCCGGACCGCCCCTGACCAACGAGATGGTGGCCGACAAGCTCGACCTCGGTTCGATGGCGGACTTCCCGGGGTCGCTCAACGGCGCCGCTTTCCAGAAGGCCGGCCGCAAGAGCCTGTTCGTAAGCGTGCTCTCCGGCAGCACCATCGGCAGCGGCAGCGGCATCGTAGTACCGATCGATTCTCCCGTGCAGAGTATGAAGGAGCTGAAGGGCAAGCAGATCTCGGTGCCGTTCGGTTCAACCGCCTGGTCTTCCAGCAACATTCGTTGTTCCCATGGAAGACGGTGCTGAACAACGTCGCCTTCGGTTTGAAGATGCAGGGTGTCGGCGCGCGTGAACGCCGGGAGCGGGCCCTGCATTTCCTCGACCTGGTGGGACTCGCCGGCTTCGGGCAGCATTATCCGACGCAGTTGTCGGGCGGCATGCAGCAGCGGGTCGAGATCGCCCGCGTGCTGATCAACCAGCCGCGCGTGGTGCTGATGGACGAACCCTTCGGCGCCCTCGATGCGCAGACCCGTCACCACATGCAGGATCTGCTGCTCGAGGTGTGGGGTCGCATCCGCACCACCGTGGTGTTCGTCACCCATGACATTGACGAGGCGCTGTTCCTTGGCGACCGCGTGCTGGTGATGAGCCACCGCCCTGAGCGCATCCGCGCCGACATCCCCATCACCTTGCCTCGCCCGCGCAGCGAGGAGCTGGTGTTCGGCCAGGAATTCCTCGCCCTCAAGGCCCGCTGTGCGGCGCTGGTGCGGGAGGAAGCGGGCCGCGCGCTCACCGATGGTCCGCGCGTGGTGTGAGCCGTCGCCGCCAAATCATCGCTGGGCCGATGGCATGGGGAGGCGGTGTCGAAGGTTTCGGCAGAGCGTGATGTGCGGTTTTCACCGCAATTTTCATGACCTGCCGCGAGTGGCCTCGGGGCGGATGCGGGGGCGGGGTAGCATCGGACAAACTCCTATTTGACTGATGGGAGTAAACTGCTATTCATGGCCCTCGTCAGCCAACGCTGACCGCGCCGGATTTAGGCCGCTACTTGCCGAGGGCGCGCGACAAATTCTCGGACTAAAGGTGGGTGGGTGTTCCGCCGTGCGCTGTGCACGACTGAACACCCGGACCCCAACCTGGCCGGAACCGCGGTCCACACCCTGCAAGGGGTAGGGATCGCCCACCGCGATCGGCTCAACGAGCCGATCGCCCACAGGAGGGCCCCATGCCCGATATCATCACGGCGCGTGCGTTCTGCCGCAGCAGCGGTCCAGGCGGAGAACGAATGCGGGAGCGTTGTCGACGTTGAGCTGACCCAGGGCGGGTGACCACGATCATCGCCCCTGGGATTCCGATCATCCGACCGGTGCAAACCTCGCGTGGAGCGGACTCCATGTCGCGGGGGCACCATCCCCTCCTCCCCCACGCAGGTCTCCATGAAATCCAAGGCACTCGCCCTCTCCACCACCCCGGCCAGCACACCGCAGTTCACCGTCCAGTCGCCGCATTTTTCGCAGGCGCCATTATCACTCACCCTCGAGCACCTCGACCGCGTCGCCGAGGCGCATCACAGCGACGAATTCGAAGACCTCGTCGATCTGATCATCAGCCGCGACGTGGTGCCGATCTCGCCGATCGACCAGGTCGAAGTGTTCGAAGACGCTCTGACCGCGGTGCACGTGCGCATCGTCGAAGGCGTCGAACGCGGTTCGCACGGCTGGGTCCCGGCGACCTGGCTCCATGCTGCCGGCATCCGCACGCGGCCAGCCGATGACCACCACGACACCGCCGCCGAACGGGCGGCGTGAACCCCAGGAGCCAGCCATGACCACCGCCACGCTCACCGAACCCGTCAACCGCGCCACGCTGCCGCCGGGTGTGTCGCCCTCATCAGTGCCCACCTTGTCCGCAGTCGAGATCGAGGTGCTCAAACACCTGCGTTCGCTGCGTTACGGCCAGCTCACCGTGCAGATCCACGACGCCCGCGTGGTGCAGATCGAACGCACGGAGAAGATCCGGCCCGATCCGCGTCAAGCCTGAACCGCCATCCCCTCCCAAACCCCCACACATATTTTCGTCCAAGGACCCACACCATGACCACGCGTCTGCTCTCACTGTTGGCGTTCGCCGCCTTCTCCACCGTCTCATCGTTCTCGGCCGCGCCGACCGCTGCTGCGGCCGATCCCATCACCCTGCTCAACGTGTCGTACGACCCGACCCGCGAACTCTACCAGGATTACAACGAGGTCTTCGCCGCCCATTGGAAGGCCAAGACTGGTCAGGTCGTCATCATCAAGCAGTCGCATGGCGGCGCCGGCAAACAGGCCCGTGCGGTGATCGATGGCCTGCAGGCCGACGTGGTCACCCTGGCATTGGCC
>JANPIY010000439.1:0-3251 GCA_031425255.1 Planctomycetota bacterium | reverse complement strand
CCCACTGGCACTTCGCCGCGCGGCCCAAGACTCGCGCCCACCCCTGCCTGAGGCCGCTGCATGGATTTCTGGACCCTTTTGAGCGGCATGCTGGTGCTGCTCGCCGCGGCCTTCGTGGCGGGGGTGGTCTTCGAACGCCTGGGACAGAGCGCGGTGCTCGGCTACCTCCTGGCGGGCCTGGTGCTGGGACCCAATGCCATGGGCATCGCCAGCGGTCACGAAGGCGCGGTCGCCAGCCTGGCGGAGCTCGGCGTCGCGCTGCTGCTGTTCGCCATCGGCCTGGAATTCTCGCTGCGACGGCTGTGGCGCCTGGGCCGCGTCGGACTGCTCGGTGGCACCATCCAGGTCACCGTCACGGTGGTGGTGGCGGCGGTGGTCGCCTCGGCTTTCGGCCTGCGCGCGCAGGCCGCCATCGGCATCGGCGCGATCATCGCCTTCAGCTCCACCGCCTGCGTGCTGCGCGTGCTCGCCGACCGCGGCCAGATCGACAGCGTGCACGGCCGCAACGCCCTCGGCATCCTGCTGCTGCAGGACGTGGCGGTGATCCCGCTGGTGCTGGTGATCAGCATGCTCGATCGCGGCGCGGTCAGCGTGCCGGAGCTGCTGCTGGGCATGGCCCGCTCGGCCGGACTGTTCCTGGGCATGACCGCCGGCTTCTGGGCGATCGCCAACTTCATCCTGCCGCGCGTCCTCAGCACCTCCGCCCTGCTCGGCAATCGCGAGCTGCTGATCCTGCTCGCCGCGCTGCTCTCGCTTGGCTCGGCCTGGATCGCCCATGCCCTGGGCATCTCGCCAGCGCTGGGCGCCTTCGTCGCCGGCATGGTGATGGCCGAATCGCCCTACGCGATGCAGACGCGCGCCGACATCGGCCCACTGCGGACGGTGTTCGTGACGCTGTTCTTCGTCTCGATCGGCATGCTCGGCGACCCCTCGTGGATCGCCGACAATGCGCTGGCGGTGGTGATCGCCGGCAGCCTGGTGGTCGGCGGCAAGATCGTGCTGGTCACCGGCATCATCCGCGCCTTCCGCCATCCCTGGCCGGAAGCGGTCACCACCGCAGTGTGCCTGGCGCAGATCGGCGAGTTCTCCTTCATCGTCGCGCAGCAAGTCTTCCTCCATACCAACACGGTGCAGGACCGCTGGCTGTTCGATCTCTCGGTGTCGGTCTCGATCGTGTCGTTGCTGATGACTCCCTATCTGGTGCGTCTGGCACCGGCGCTGGGCCGGCTGTTCGTCGCCAGGGGCGGACCCAGCCACGCCCACCAAGGTGAGCCTGCGGATGCGATCCATCCCGGCCCTGGGGTTCTGGTGGTCGGCTATGGGGTTGCCGGACAACAATTGGTCGAGCCTCTGCTGCGCCATCACGTCCACCTCACGGTGATCGATTTCCAGCACGCCAATGTCCAGGTCGCGCGTGATCGTGGCTTCACCGCCGTGGTCGGCGATGCGCGCAACCGCGACCTGCTGGAGCATCTGCAGATCACCAGGGCGCTGGCGGTGGTGGTGGCCCTGCCCGACCACGAGACCGTGGTCGCGGTGATCCACCAAGTGCGCGCCCTGGCCCCTGGGATCCCGATCATCGCGCGCGCACGTTACCACCGCTATGCCGGCGAGATTATCGCGGCCGGCGCCTCGGTGGTGGTCGACGAGGAACAGCAGATCGGTCGCCGCCTGGGACTGGAGACCCGCCGCCTGCTGCGCCAGGAGGCCGGTCTGCCCCAGCGCCAGGACACCGACCACGAGGAGGCCAACACGCGGTCGTGGACCAGCCCGCCGCTGCTGAACGCCAGGCCCAGTCCTTCCACGTCACTGTCCGTAGCGAAGCCCCACTCCCAGGAAAACCAGCCATGATCCGCCTGCTGCTCAGCATCTGCCTCGTCATCGTCGCCGTCATGGCCACCGCCGAGGAGAAGAAATACGACCTCGGCCCCGACTCCCAGCGCAGCGATGGCGTGCCGCGCGGGAAGGTCACCGAAGGCGTCTGGAAGAGCACGGTGTTCGCCGGCACCATCCGCCAATACTGGGTCTACGTGCCGGCGCAGTACGACGGCAAGACCCCCTGCGCGGTGATGGTGTTCCAGGACGGTCATGCCTACGTCGCCGACAAGGGCGAGCACCGCGTGGCGACGGTGTTCGACAACCTCATCCACAAGGCCGAGATGCCACCGACCGTCGCCATCTTCCTCAACCCCGGGCACAAGTCCGAGAAACTGCCGGAGAAACCAGGCTGGGGCGGCAATCCCAGCAACCGCAGCTTCGAATACGACACGCTCAGCGACCAGTACGCGCGCTTCCTGAGCGAGGAGATCCTGCCCGAAGTCGCCAAGACCGTGACCCTGACCAGCGACGCGCGCAACCGCGCCATCGGCGGTATCAGTTCCGGCGGCATCTGCGCCTTCACCGTGGCGTGGGAGAAACCCGACCTCTTCAGCAAGGTCCTGAGCCACGTCGGCAGCTTCACCAACATCCGCGGCGGCCACGTCTATCCGGCGCTCATCCGCAAGACCCCGAACAAGCCGATCCGGATATTCCTGCAGGACGGCCGCCACGACCTCGACAACGAGCACGGCAACTGGCCGCTGTCGAACCAGCAGATGGACGCGGCCCTGCGCTTCAAGAAATACGACAGCCAGTTCGTCTTCGGCGACGGCGCTCACAACGGCAACCACGGCGGCGCCATCCTCCCCGACAGCCTGCGCTGGCTGTGGCGCGACTGGAAGGATTACGCGGGGAAGTGAGGGGCGGTGCCGCCGTCTGAGATGAGCCGTCAGCGGCGCTGGAACCCATCGCCCGACCGGCATTCCGGTACTGCCCGTCACCCTTGAAGTTTTGCTGAAGCCCGCCCCTATCGAGGAGCGATTGCTGAGCCCCCGCAGGGGGCGCCCAACGTCCAGCCCAGCACTTCAGTGCTGGGGAGGGGCCCAACATAGAGATCATCCAGTCCCGGAGGGGACGCCGACGCTCGGAGGCGCTTCAGCGCCGACCCGTCGCCACCTTCATCACCACCCAGACCACCTGGTAGACGCGGATCTGGTGAACGTCACCATGCGACGGATGTCGCACACCTACGTCCATTCCTTGCACCACGTGGTCTTCAGCACCCACCGCCGGCAACCATTGATCGATGCCGTGTGGGCCTCGGAGCTGCATGCGGTGATGGGCGGAATCGCACGCGCACGGCGATTCCATCCCCTGGCCGTTGGTGGCGTCGCCGACCACGTGCACCTCTTGATCTCGGTACCCGCGACCAT
>JANPIY010000438.1:0-6878 GCA_031425255.1 Planctomycetota bacterium | reverse complement strand
TATATGAAAAGGTCTGACCGTTAACGGTCTCGTCCGGCCGCACCTGCCCCAACCAATCCCATTTTGCACCCATTATCCGTTCAGCCAGGCTGGCGGTGAGCTCCTCGACTTGCGACTGCTCCTGCGCAGTGCGCTGCACCTGGCGCAAGGTGTACGAACTACTCATCACCGCCAGCAACACGGTCGCGAGCACGGCGACCGAGATCATCACTTCCAACAGACTGAAGCCTTGGGTGCGGGTGACCGCGACTGTCCCTGGCTTGACGCCGACCTGATCCAGGCGATCGGAATGGTGTTCGATCCGCACGGTGGCTGGGCGTCCATCGCTGGAGTTAGCCACCAGCGCGTTGGGTGCTGGCGGCGCCGCACGCTGCATACGCTGTGTCGCCGGCAGTGTCGCGGGCTCGGTATTGCCGCGCGTTTGGAGGGTGGGGGGATCGCTCGGCGCGACTGCCGGCGTGCGCATCTGACTGGTCTCACTACGGCTGAATAATTTGCGCGTCTGGACCCGTTCCACGACCTCGGCTACCTGGGTTGCACCATTGCGGATGGTGATGGTGGCGTTCTTACGACGTGTTGTCACAGCAGTGCCCGGTGCGCTGTCATCGGCCGTAAAGATATCGGTTTCATGGTTAGGACTCATGGCTGCTCGCGGCTGGTTGAGCAGGCGCAGGCCCAGCCAACCGGCCAGGACGGTCATACCAAGACCGTAGATGATGAACAACCAGCGTTGGTTCTGCAGCATCACGTTTGCAGCGCTGAGTTCATCCCGCTCCTGGGCGAAACGCGCCATGGCCTGTTTGATGTCCATCACGTCCAGACGCGCAGCAGGGGTTGAGCCCGTCCCGACCACGGGGGTGTCGGCCGCCCCTAAAACCGGCACGGTCCACACGCAGGAACACATGAGCAGCAGAGGTAATAGCACTCGTCCAAGCGAGGCATTCCGGAGATGCACCATCAAGGTGATGAAGAGCGGCATCAGCAATGAACGTAAAGGAAGGTGTGCATGTATCATGGCTGATCGATCGCTCATCGAAGGAATTGATCGATACCGTGCGCAGACTAGCCCAAAGCGATCGGGGTCAATCCACAGATGGACCTGCTTTGAGGCGGGTTGGTTCAGGCCCCACGCGCTCAGGCGCAGCCAATGATGTGTCCATGGAGTTGTCGGCGCGACGTCGGTGCAGCCGGCCGTATGCTGCTGCGTGGCGAGAATCTCAGAACTTTGCGTCCTTTTCCGGTTCCGGCGTCGGGTTATCGACCGCGTTGGCGGTCTCTTCGCCGGCGCGCTCGAGCTCCGCGCGCAGGTGCTCTACCGTGGCGCGAGCACGATCGGCATTGGCGCGCAGGTCGTCAGCGCTGGCCTCGGCCAAGCGTCGTGCCAGGTGGGCGCGCCTGGCGGCCAGCTCCTGATCCCGTTGGCTGGCGCGCGCGGCGACGAACGCTGCGCGCGTTTTTTCCAAGCGCTGCAACGCTGCCGCCACTGCCGGGTCGGCGGCATGTTCGCGCCAGGCCTGGTCCTGCGTATTCTGCTCGAGTTGGAAGTCGAGGTCTTCAAGCAGCAGGTCGAATTCACCGCGCGTGAGTTCCAGTTCGCTGCCGGCACGGATCGCGGCGAGACGATCGCTCGCGTCGAGCGCCTTGGTGATAGCCTCCTCATGGGTGGTGAGTTGGATGTCGAGAGCGCTCCATCGTTCCAAGGTCGCGGTGCGCATGGTAGGCGGAGCCTCAGCGAGACGTTCGTCGAGCGTCTTCCGCATGCTGGGCAGATCGGCAATCATTCCGATCCAATCCCAGACTACCTCGGTCAACGCGGCGGCGCGGTTACGGACCTCGCGCAGATCATCGGCGACGCGGTTCCACGCGTCATCATGCTGGGGCAAACGCTGGTGCGTGATCAGCGCCTGCAAGGCGGTGTGTTCGGCCGCCTGCCGGGCGTCGAGTGCAGCCAGTGCGGGTTTGCTGATCGCCAAAGGAGGATCGCCGATGCGCTCCCCCCGTGACTGCACCAGCTGCACCTGATCGTCCAGGAGCCAGAGGATCGCCTCATCACGGTCGAGCGCATGATCGTCGTTGGCCACGGGGCCGGTCAGTGCGCGCTCCAACGCGGTCTGCATCGCCTGGCTGTGAGCGCGGTATTCCTGCAGTGCGGGGGCTGCGGCCGGGACCTGGGTCCAGCGTTCACGGTTGGCGAAATTGGCTTCCACGATCAGCAACAGCAGTTCATGACGGCGTTGTTGGCGCTGGAGCGTCTCGTCCTCGGACGGATCGGATGCGTCATTCGCGGCCGCGGCAAGTCCATGCAGCAGGCGTTCACGCAAGAAAGTATTGAAACGAGCAAGCTCCGGGGTCTGGCTGCAATGGGGCCAGCGTTCGCTGCTGGCGGTGACCTGTTCGGCGAGATCGGCACTGCTGGCAAGGCACTGCTGGAGCGTGCGCAACTCTTCGTTGAAGCGGTCGACGTGTTCCGGCGTGAAATCCTCCGTTGCAAGATCCACGCGCCGCTCCCATTCCTTGGCACCGTTCCGGCGTGTTAGGAGCGTGGTCGTGACGGAGGCTGGCAGGGTAATCCCGGCTTGGCCCAACATCCGGACGAGACGCTCCTGCGTAGACTCGAGTTCCTGGACCGCCCCCTGCAACTCATCGCGCAGGCGGGTACGTTCGTCGTCATCCACAGCGTGACCCATGACCGCGAGCGACATCAGCAGCATCAGGATATGGCGCATGGGTGCCCTTTCACTCGGGTTTGCAGTGGAGCAGGCGCTGGGTGAGGGGGAATACCCGAGTTCGCGGCGGCATCGCTGGTGTATGCCGATGCCGCCGGGCACCGTATCGCTGCACCCTTGGCGCAGACCGCACCGACCTCACGCGCGATCATGGCTTGACGGTGACGGTGCCTGCATTCAGCAGCCGATCACGCGCGATCAGCGCGGTGATGAAGGCCGGCGAGGGACGGATGACGTAGGCGCCCGTCACACCCGTACCCCACAACCAATGCACGCGCCGCCTGATGGTGATGCCAACCAACTGTCCATGCCCGTCCACCACCGGGCCGCCGCTATCCCCATACCACTCGGGCGTGTCCTGTTCGATCAGTTCGTAGGCGGGATCTCCCGGGCATGACCACCGATCGATGACGGTACCCTGCGCGGCGCTTCTTTGTGCATTGCCTGAAATCACCGTCGATCCTGTGGGTGGAGGCTCCGGCGACCAGATGAAGGGAGTGGTGACCTGGACGTCTGCTTTGATCAGGGCCCAATCGTTCCATTCCTTGCCCGCACCGGCCTGGACGATCCGGAACGGCGCATACGTGCTGCCCAGCGCGACCCAAGAAGGGGGCCTACTATTTTCCAGCACATGCGCCGCGGTGAGCAGGTAACCGTCGGTGGTGATCGGCGTCGCCGCTGAAATCGTCGCCGGCCGCTGCGGATCGAAGTGGAAGGTGGCGTGACCCTCGGGCGTGGTGGTGACGTTAACGATGTCGGTGCCGGCGATCACCAGGGCGGTGCGATCGAAGAAGAACATCGACCAGGCCCAACGTCGATCCGCGGTCACCGCCGGATCATCACCCCAGGTGCGGACGCGATCGGCTTCTTCGTGACGTGCACCACACCCGGTCTGTGCGATGAGCATTCCCAGCGCCATGATCGCGGTCCACCAGCGTGGGGATGGACCCTGGGAATACGGAGGAGGTCTCGGCATGGCGGGTGGTCGGTCTTTAAAGGCACGGCTCGGATTGCCTAGAGCCACGTCGCCGAATGAACAAGGCCGACCCAGAATCGCACGCAGGCATTGGTCGCAAGGGCAGCGAGCTGTGGCCGCCAATGCTCTCAGCAACGATCACTTCTACGGACGGTACCGACCCATTTTTTCAAGCGGCGTCATAAGTCATCTGGTGTGGTGTTCGAACGGACGCACTAAGCGCCTGTGCCTCGCAGAGTTGCCGTTCAAGGTGGCAGTTGCACAAGGTAGTTTTGAGTTGCATAAAGTAGAGCTGATTCGCAGTATCCCCACCCATCGAGGCCCACGTGCTCCCCACCCAACGTCTGTCGCCAAAGAATCAGGTGACGATCCCACGGGAGGCCCGCGCCCTGCTCACCGCAGGGGACGTGGACCACCTGCGGGGGATGAAGCACGCCATGACCAAAGCCACGGATGGCGAGGTCTTTCCCATCCTGTTGCTGATGACTGAAAAAGAGCTGCAGCGGCGTGAGCAGCGGATCATCGATGATCCGGCACTCAGCCCCGACCAGCGCCTGCACCTGGTGACCGCGCTCAATGGCGAGATGGCGATGATGGCCATCGATGCCCAGCACCGGGTGGTGCTGCCCGCGCATTTCGTCTCCTACCTGGGTCTTGAGCGCGACATCTTCTTCGTCTGTACCAATACCACGATCCAGGTCTGGCAACCGGACCACTATCTGCGCTGGACCGGCCAAGGATCAGGCCCCACCCAGAATCCTGCGCTCAATGCCTACCTGATGATCTGAACCACGTCTTGAGAGAAGGCCCGCCATGAACGATGACCACCTGAGCCACCTGGTTCGCGCCCTCGACGCAGCGGTGGAGTCATCGCCAGCGGGCGGTGGCGAACGCCAAGCGCTATGCGCCAGCCTCGATCAGGCCGCCCTGCGCCTGCGTTGCCTGGTGGCCCGCCTGGGCCCGTTGGCGGAAGAGAGCCCCTACCTCGCCTTCCTGCGTCGCACCACCCGGGCCTTCGCGCACACCCACGCGGCGGCCATCTCCGCCTGACGCCGTTGAACGTCCACCCGACACGCCCCGATGAACGCCAGCCATGACCATCCCGCAGCTGATCTGCATGTCCCGGTGCTGCTCGACGCCGTCGTCGAGCACCTGCAGCCACGCGTCGGTCTGCGCATGCTCGACTGCACGCTCGGCATGGGCGGTCACAGTGCGGCGCTCATCGCTCGTGGTGCCGCGGTGGTCGGCATCGACCGCGACGACGCCGCCCGTTCGCTCGCGCGCGAGCGCCTGGCCGCTGCCGGCAGCGTCTTCGAACTGCGCCCAGGGACCTTCGCCGATGTTGCGGAGGCGGCGGTGAAGGCGGGGGAACATTTCGACGGTGTGCTTGCCGACCTCGGCGTCTCCAGCCTGCAACTGGACGATGTCGAACGCGGATTCTCCATGCGCTCGACGGTGACCGCGGACATGCGCATGGATCGTGCGCATGGCGAGACCGCCATCGCCCTGATCGACCGCCTGGACGAGACGGAACTGGCGGACGTGATCTACCAATACGGCGAGGAACGTCTCAGCCGGCGCATCGCCCGCGCACTGAAAAACGCACGCAGCGAAGGGGCCGCAACCGGCGAGGAATTCGCCGCGGTGATCCGCAAGGTGGTGCCCGGGCACCATCCCCGGCATCCGGCGACACGGACTTTCCAAGCCTTGCGCATCGCGGTGAACGACGAGCTCGGTCAACTCGAACGCCTGCTCAAGATCCTGCCCGACCTGCTGAGCCCAACCGGCCGGGCCGTGATCATCTGTTTCCACAGCCTGGAGGACCGTCGGGTCAAACAGGCCTTGCGCGCACATCAGACCGCCGGCCGTCTTGGCCGGGTCGCCAACCGCGTGGTCACCGCCACGCCGGCCGAACTCGCTGCCAACCCGCGCGCCGGCTCGGCCAAACTGCGTTGGGCGAGCAAGGCGGACGACCGTCCGGCTTATCACAAGGCCGATGACCGGCACGACGACGAGGAGGATATGGAATGAAACGCCCGGATCTCATCCTCCATGGTCTCATCGCCTTGGCCTGGGTCAGCTGCTGCCTCGGCATCTGCATCAAGATCGCCTTGCTCGGCAACGAGGATGCCAATATCGGCAAGCAGCGGGGCGCCGATTTCAAGGCACGCACCGAACTGGTCTATGAACAGGATCGCCTGCGCGCCGATCTCGAGCGGGCCGCCTCCGGACCCGCCATCGGTCACCTGGTGCGCACGCTCGGCCTGCCGCTGGAGATCAAGAACGAATATCAGGCTGGCGCTGATATCGAACGCCAGTTGTCGCAGAGTCCCCAGTCCTCGGTGATCACGGCCGCGATGAAGCGCACACGCTGATATGCCCGCCACCGATAGCCACGTCCCGATCACGGCCCAACCCTGGCGCACCGGCTTCACCATGCTGGTGTTCGCGTGCCTGTTCGGCTACGTCGCCTTCCGGCTCCAGTTCCTGCAGATCGAGGAGGCCAAGAACCTGGCCGAGAAGGGCGAGAAGCAACGCACCCGTACCTGGACCATCCAGGCGCCGCGCGGTGGGCTTTATGACGCCGACGGCAGTCCGCTCGCCGTCAGCGACGGCACCTGGATCGTGACCGCGGATCCGAAATACATGGATGATCGCCTGCGTGCGACGGTGGAGCTCTCACGCATCCTCGATCTCACGCGCGAGGATCTGCGCAAGGAATTCGAACTGCCGCGCAACGGCCGCACCATCGCGCGCGGCATCAGCGATCTGAAGGCCAATCAGGTGAAGGCGCTTAACCTTGCCGGCGTCTATGTCCGCCGTGAATTCACCCGCCGCTATCCCGAGGGTCCGCTGGCGGCTCATACCCTGGGCTTCGTATTACGCGACGGCAAGGGCGGCGCCGGCCTGGAGCAGGTCTTCGACAGCGATCTGAGCGGCACTCCCGGCAAGGAGACCGTCACCGTCGATGCCATGGGCAAACCTTCGCTCACCGATGTCGACAGTGTCCCGGCCCAGCCCGGCGCGCACGTGCAGGTGACCATCAACGCGACCATCCAGCGTTTCCTCGAAGAGGCGCTGCTGGAGCAGATCACCAAGTGCAAGCCGTTGTCCGCCGCTGGCGTGGTGGTGCGCCCGGCCACCGGCGAGGTGGTGGCGATGGCGAGCTGGCCGAC
>JANPIY010000437.1:0-4807 GCA_031425255.1 Planctomycetota bacterium | reverse complement strand
GGTACCTGGGCCTCCCAGGCGATCGGATCATTCTTCAGGGCTCGGTGCGGGCGCACGGCGTTTTAATAGGTGGCAAAGGTCTGGCACAGGTGGCCCATGTCGTCTGTGCCGGTGATCGTGAAGTGATCCAGGCACTCCCGCTTGAGGGTGCCCACGAACGATTCGGCGTGGCCATTCATTTTAGGAGCGCTGAATGCGATGCGGACGATCTCGATGTCATCGGCCTTCAACACATCGCGGAATGGGCCGCGGTATTTGGTGTCGCCGTCGCCGAGGATATACGTCGCCTCCAGGTCATGATCCTTCAAGAACATCGTGAAATTCCGCGCCTGCTGGCGGTCATCGATCGCCAGCCGAGCGCCGGTTTTATCCATCACAGCGATCGCGGCAGCCAGTACGCCAGCGAGGAGCTCGCCGCCCACGGCATCGTCGCCAGCATGAGCGTCGGGTCTGCTGTGCCGACAATGCTGTTGCCGAGAGTTTCCGGCACACGCTCAAGAACGAGATGATCCACCGACATCAATTTCAGACTTGCCATGAAACCCAGTGCGCGATCTTCGAGTGTATCGAAGTCTTCTACAACCGAACCCGACGCCACACCACCATCGGCAATGTCAGTCCGATGGATTTTGAACTCGAGCGAGCCCAGGCCGCTTGACCACCCATGTGCACAACCGGGGAGGATCACTGAACTTCTAGCGCCCCTTCGCGGGCTTCCCGACAGCCGAATTCTCTTCGATTGAGCGCAATGGTGGCAATACATCATGCCCGATTATTAATTCCACTGGTCCGACATTCTCCCTTGCCTCTCTGTCTGATGGACGCACCACTCGCAGCGTGGTGACTGGTCCGAGTTTTGTGACAGTTAGTGGACCATCTAGCGTAACGATGCCTTCAAGAGCAGTAAGGTCCATCGTCTCGTTCAGCTGTTTGGCGGCCCGGATCAGCACGTAGCGCATGATGGCAACGTTGCGCAAGTGGTCGATGAGAACAGCGATGTGTGGCAGGGAGTGCCTTAAAACAGGATTATCGCCCGGTCCGCCATCAATATGCTGCGATCGTTTCTCCGTATACTGCGCTCCCGTTAGCTCAGTCATGGCTAAGTAAGGTTGAAGACTGGTAGACAATTCCGAAATCCAAACGGGAAGGCGCTTGTCGCGGGCGGTGGCGGCGGCAACCAACGGCCCGCTCATGTCGACCCCATCCCTCATGTCCAGCTTCGGCAGTTGATTAACCGACACATCGGGCTGCTGAATGTAGTGACTCAACTTGAGTTGTTCCCCGCGAATGAGGCCGGAACGCTGGCGCTGATGTCGGAAATCCGCCAGTTTGGTAACGAGATCCGCCCGCTCGGTCGCTGTGCAATCCGGCAGATAGAGCGCAAGCCGTTGCATAGCCATGACCTCGCACCTCAAGGCCACCAGAGTCTCCAATACGGAACCGTCATTGCCAAGGTCCGTAGCAAGGGCCAGGACGGCCAAACAATCCTCGATCGCTGCAGCTTGCTGGTGGTGTTGGAAGCGCCACGCAGCTCGCGCGAGGGCCAGTTGTGACACCATGCGACATGAAGCGAGGTATGGATAAGAAGACCCATAACCCATCTGCTCCATCCCGACGACGGAATCGAAGGTGCCACCTGCGCAGGCTGCTCCCAAGTGGAGATAGGCGAGCACCGGTGAGTTCGCCTGTTCGGCATGAGGACTTGCCACGGCCACCGGCTGCTTGCTCATTGCCACTAACCAATCCGGTATGTTGGGAGCAAGGTGAGCGAAGGCGATCCAGTATTGCAGCGCGCTGTTGTGCTTGGCCTCAACCAGAGGAGGTGGCCTAGGGCCTTCACCAGCGGGGAGGGTAGAGACCAGGACGAGCATGAGCGTGCAGAGGCGGCGGATCATAAAGTGTCTCCCAAAAGGTTCATGTCATCTGAGCTAGGGTGGTAGCCGACCGCCCCGGATTGACGATCGAGCACATGGACGAGTGTGTCGCGATAGTCGAGGTATCTCATAAGTACCCTCATCGTATGGTCAGGTGGTGAATCGGCAGTGGGCACTCGCATAAGCGCTACCGGAATAGGCCTGGACTGCGGGGTGGGTACTGGCGTGACGATGGCTACTGCCGTCAGAGCTGCTGTTATCGCCAGGACCAGTGTGGCAGCTAGAAACATACGCGGCGATCGATTGACCCAGGACGGCGGACGGCACTGCCGGTTCGATGGTCCACTACCGCTTACCGCCCGTTCCAGGCGGGCGCGAAGGACAGGCGACAACGGTGCCGGTCGCAGAGCGCGCAGGCGTTTTTCCAAATCATCGATCATGACAAAGCCTCATGACTGGGTAGTCGTTCGCGAAGCGCGACGAGAGCATAGCGATATCGCGATGTGGTGGTGTTGAGCGTGCAGCCCATGATCTCGGCCACCTGGGCGAACGTCAGGTCGGCCCACAAATGCAGGACCACCACTTCGCGCTGCTCGATCGGTAAAAGTACGAGGGCCTGCTCCAATACCTCCCGCAACTCGCCATCCGCGGGTGCACAGACGAAGTCGCTTTCCGCGCGCGTGAATACCTTCACTTCACGGTTCTTGCGCCGCTGTTCACCTCTGGCCAGATTCAGCGCCGCATGTCGCATAGCTACGAACATCAGCGGCACCGTCACTCTGGCGAGAGTGGGATCGTTCCGCCAACAGGATAGGAGCGCTTCTTGTAGGGCATCTTCGGCTGTGTGCCGATCGACGATCCATTGCCGCGCATAAAGCAGCAAGGCTGGCCCATGTTCTTCCAGTAAGCGGGCGTAGGCGTCCATCACATGTATAACACCGCAGAGATAGATTTTTGTCTATGTTTTTCATGCAGAGTGATTGCGGCGACTCCGAGAGTGTAAGTGTCATTTCATATAAGACTGTTCAATTGCTGTGCTGTGTGAGGTTCAGCTTTGTGAGATTCATTGGCAGCCTGCTTACGAGAGAGGCTTTGGTCGAATCCGCCGTCTCCAGCGCGTAAAATGAGCAAGACCGTTCATGAACACGGATATGCTCTAGCGTAAATAAGTCCTTCTCACTTAATTTGCGGACAAGCACCGAGCATTCCACCGGCGCAGGCAGCACTGATTCGCGGGTGTCCTTGTGGCCGATCGATGTTCAGCGGCAGCGCGGCAGCCGGATTCCGCTCGGCGACCGCTGGCAGGTTGAAGCGCGCCGTTTCCATGCGCTTCGCACACAACCAAAACCCCGTGATCTCCGTGACCAGCACCTTCGCCGCGTCCGATCCTTGCCTAGGACTCCACATCTGAGCGCTACACCGGTTGGATGAGCGGGCAGGTCGTCGCAACCGCCGATGACATCGGTATGGAACGGCTCGATCTGCATGAAGCGCGCCGGCAGTACGTGAGCTATCCGGCGCCCCTCCGGTCCGTTGTGAAAGCGATCGGTTCGTGCCGTAAGAAGCCCATCTCCACGAAGTATGTCGTCACGATGTTGATGCGCACGCTCCCCGGGCGATGCCACTCGCGCCCAGGGCCGCCGAGATCTCCTCAGCCAGCACCGGGATGGCCACCTCCTCATCTTGCACCGGGATGATCAGGGTGATCTCGATGCCACCACACCGTGAAGCATGCATGCGGGTGGGGTTCATTGGAATCGGCCGAAGAGAATGGTTTCGGGAGGCGCGAGGTGGCGATGATCGCTGGTTTTGACGATGGGCGGCGACCATCTGATGACACTGGAGATTGCACAGGACGCGTTCCGGGCACACATCCCTTGCTCTCCCCCCCCCTGTCCCGCTATAGAGGTCCTCCCGCTCCAAGGGGAGCTGGGAATCCGGTTGGGTCGCACAGACAAGGAGCACGGCATGGCTACCAAGATCGCAATCATCGGCGCTGGATGGATGGCGGCATACCACGTCGCGGGCTTCCGTGCCGCCGGCGCCGAAGTGGTCGCGATCGTCGACAAGAGCGGACCCGCGGCCACGGCCGCCGCGCAGAAATACGGCGTCGAGAAGACCTACAGCGACCCGAAAGAGCTGTATGCCGCGATCAAGGATCTCGACGCGGTCTCCATCATCACCCCGAATGCCTTCCATCACCCGTTGGTCATGGAGGCCCTGGCCGCCGGTAAGCACGCGTTCTGCGAGAAGCCACCCGCGCTGAATGCCGCGGATGTCGCAACGATGGTCGAGGCCGCCAAGCAGGCCGGCAAGACCTTGATGTTCAACTTCAACAACCGCGCACGGCCCGAGTCCTATGCGATGCGCGAGTACTTCAAGAGCGGCGCCGTGGGCCGCGTCAACTCGGCGCAGGCGACCTGGATCCGGCGCAACGGCATCCCCGGCTTCGGCGGCTGGTTCACCAACAAGAAGCTCTCGGGCGGCGGTCCGGTGATCGACCTCCTGCACATGATCGATCTCGCGCTGCACTTCATGGGCTATCCCGAGCCTGCCTTCGTGCTCGGCAACACCTTCAGCGACAACATCGATAATCCCCAGTTCAAGGGTCCGTGGGGCATCCCGGACGTGCAGGGCGGGGTCATGGACGTCGAAGCGGCGGCCCACGCGCTGGTGACGTTCAAGACCGGCCAAGTGCTCACCATCCGCAACTCCTGGGCGGAGATGAACGAGCGCGAGGTGGTCTCGGTGGTCTTCCAGGGGCAGAAGGCGGGCGGCAGGATCCAGCGCCTGTTCAAGGTCGACGGCCTCGACGCCACCAGCATCGACAGCTGCGAGATCTACTCGCAGGAGAACGGCTTCCCGGTGAATCGGAACATCATCGTCGAACTCGACGAGTCGATGGGCCGCACGCGCTCGGCGAAGAACTTCGC
>JANPIY010000436.1:0-1825 GCA_031425255.1 Planctomycetota bacterium | reverse complement strand
TGATGCGCCAGCGCACCGCGCCATCGGCTGGCCGGAACTGGGGGCGGATGCGGTGTGGCTGCAGGGGCGGTGAACGCGTGGGCGCTGCTGCGCCTCACGCAAACGAGAGTATCTAAACCGCACGCTCGATGCGAATGCTGGTAGGCTAACGATAGAACGAGTGTTCGGTGTTTACGCAACCACCGATCATACTTCCTCGGCGGCTCAGCGCCTTCGCTGCATAGCTCGCGTGCCTTTCGCACCATGCCGGCCCTAGCGTCACTGCACTTCGCGTCCAACCGACCGCAGCGCTAGGCTTACGATGACAAATCCTGAACACGGTCCCGAACGCACCGTCGAGAAGCTGCTGCGCCAACAGGCCGCCCTTGCCGCCTTCGGCACGTTTGCCTTCCGCGAGACGGATCTCGATGCGATTCTGAACGAGGCTGCCCGCATCTGCGCGGCCTCGCTCGGGGTGCCGTTCTGCAAGGTCTGCCGCTACCGCGAGGCGGAGGATGACCTGCTCATTGTCGCAGGCTGCGGCTGGGAACCGGGCGTCATCGGTGGCGTCGTGTCGCCGGCGAATGAGACCTCGCCGCAGGGCCGAGCCTATGTCACCGGCAAGCCCGTGATCATCCGCAACCTCGTCACCTCGAACGACCTGGCGCTGCCCGCCTTCTATGCCGAACACGGGATCATCTCCACCGTCGATGTCGTCATCCCTGGCGTCGAGGGGAAGCCCTTCGGCGTGCTGGAGGTCGATAGCCCGGAGCAGCACCAGTATGATGTCCACGACATCAACTTCCTGACCGGCTTCGCCAATGTGCTCGCCGAGGCGGTGGCGACGTCGCAACGCGTCCAGGCCCTGCGCGACGCGGTCGACCAGAAGAACCTCCTGGCCGAGGAGCTGCAACACAGGGTCCGCAACAACCTCCAGATGGTGGCGGGCATGCTGGCGACGCACGCCCGCGAGCAGGTGGGTGAGGAGGCGCGCAAAAGCGTCGAGGCGATGATCCGCCAGGTCACAGCCCTGGCGAAGGTCTACAACAGCCTGCTCGGCGTCGGGCTGAGCGACACCATCGACCTTGCGGAATACCTGCGATCGCTCTGCGACAGCATGCCCGGGCTACAGGCCCCGCGTGCGCACCCGGTCTCCATCCACTGCCGCGCGGATGAGGTTCTGCTGAGCCTCGACAAGGTGACCTCGCTGGGGCTGGTCGTTGCGGAGCTGATTACCAACAGCTATGGGCACGGCTTCCCGAATGGGCCGGGGCGGATCGATGTGGACCTTGCGCCGGACCCCGAGGGCCACACCGCCACGCTGACCATCAGCGACAATGGCGTGGGTTTCCGTCCGCGGGAGCTCAGCGACCGGCGCGGACTCGGCCTGTGCCAGCGTCTTGTCGAGCGGATTGGCGCCACTCTCGAATGCATCGACGCGCAGGGCGCGCTATGGAAGATCGTCGTTCCCGCCGGCGCCTGAGGCCGGACCCAGCCGCCAGCGACCACGCTCCACGGTGGAGAAGAAGGATTGCACCGCGGCGTTGAAGGCCGCCGGCTCCTCGAGGTTGATCGCGTGGCCGGTGCGCGGGTGCATCCATAGCCCGGCATTGGGCAGCATGCGCTTGATGAAGATGGAGGGCTCCACGCAGGGCGCATCCTCGTCACCGACCGCGAGCAGCGTGGGCACTGTCATGCCGCGCAGCGGCACCTCCCACGCGTAGACCGGGTCGCGCGCGCCCTGGTAGTGCTGCGTCGTCATCGCCGAGCCCAGTGCGGAGTGGCTGCGCAGGTGGTCGACGAACTCATTCCACCCGCGCGGGTCCTTGTGACGGAGCTGGATGCG
>JANPIY010000435.1:0-4667 GCA_031425255.1 Planctomycetota bacterium | reverse complement strand
GTCGGCGTCGGCCCCCGCCGTCACGCCGTGAGGTGAACGGAGAGGATATTCACCACAGAGCGCACGGAGCGCACAGAGAAGACGAATCAGAAGACAGTTCCAACCGCAGAGGGCGCAGAGGCCGCAGAGTTGAAATGCCGGGCTCTGCGCCCTCCGCGTCCTCTGCGGTTGATCTGTTTTTGGTCTTCGCGAATAGCTGTCAGCTGATGGAGGATTGGTATCAGCGCTGCACGCGTCCGCTGCCATCGCCGGCGACCAGGGCCTCGACCTCGGCCAGGGTGACCAGGTTGAAGTCGCCGCTGACGCTGTGCTTCAATGCGCTGGCGGCGACCGCATAGCGGATCGCCTGGGCGCGGTCCTTGCCGGACAGCAGCGCGTGGATGAGGCCGGCCGCGAAGCTGTCGCCGCCACCGACCCGGTCGACGATCTGCAGATCGTAGTGCGGACTGAAACTGTGCCCACCACGGTCGACCAGCAGACCGCTCCAGCCGTTGTGGCTGGCGCTGTGGCTTTCACGCAAGGTGATCGCGACGTGCGTCAGGTTGGGGAAGCGCGCATACATCTGTGCCGCGACGTCGAGGTACTGGCGGTGCTGGAGTTCGCCGCTGGCGACCTCGGTGGCGCCGGCCTTGATGGCGAAGACCTTTTCGCAGTCCTCCTCGTTGGCGATGGCGACATCGATGTAGGGCATCAGCGTCGCCATCACCTGGCCGGCCTTGGCCGTGGTCCACAGTTTTTTGCGGTAGTTCAGATCCATGCTGGTGGTGAGTCCCGCCGCCTTGGCCGCCTGCAGCGCCTCCAGGCTGGCGGCGGCGGCCGAGTCGCTGAGCGCCGGGGTGATGCCGGTGAGGTGGAACCAGTTGGCGTCGGCGAAGGCATCGGCCCAGGCGACCTGCCCTGGCCTCAGCGCGGCGATGGCCGAACCAGCGCGATCGTAGATCACGTTGGAGGCCCGCTGGCTCGCGCCGGCCTCGAGGAAATAGATGCCCAGACGCTCACCCTGGCGCAGGCAGCAGCGGGTATCGACGCCATGGCGACGCAGCTCGCCCAGCGCCCAGTCGCCGATGGGGTTCGCCGGCAGGGCCGAGACGTAGCGCGCCTGATGACCGAAGAGCGCCAACGACACCGCCACGTTGGCCTCGCCACCGCCGAAGGTCGCCTCGAGGGTGGTGGTCTGGGGCAGGCGCAGGAACCCCGGCGGTTTCAGTCGCAGCATCAGTTCGCCGAAAGTCACGATCGTGGGCATGGGTCATCCTCGTCCTGGGCACGCTAGGTTCGCACGTTGCACCGTGCAATCGGGCAACCAGCCTGATGCGCAATCCGAGCACAAACATGCCCTTCTCTTCCCGTGATTTCGAAGATATCCGCAGCGAGGTGGCCCAGTTCGCCGAGGAGCGCGACTGGAACCAGTTCCATTCGCCGCGGAACCTTCTGCTCGCCCTGGTCGGCGAAGTGGGCGAGGTGGCGGAGATCGTGCGCTGGCAAGGCGACAACGATCCCGCCATCCCCGCAGGCAAGGAGGAGGACTGGGCCGACGAGCTGGCCGATGTCCTGACCCTGCTGGTGCGCTTGGCGGATCGCAGCGGGGTCGACCTGACCGCGGCGTTCGCGCGCAAGCTGGCCAAGGCACGGCTCAAGTATCCGGTCGCCACCTTCAAGGGGTCGAGCCGCAAGTACGACCAACCCCAGGTTCCCGTGGTGGAATGATGTCCTCACGCCGCTCACGTTTCCGTTGGCGTCAGGCGTCGCATCTGGCCTATGACCGCCCGCAGCTGCTGATCCGTTACGCCGGCAAGGCGCTGGATCCCCATTCCGGCCAGCCGATCGGCATCTTCCAGGTGGCGGGTGAGGTCGCCAACAACCGCCGCCTGCCGCCCGGCGACCAGCGCCGGCTCGCCACCCTGCGCAGCTGGTTCTCCGCCAACCTCGCGCAACCGCGCCGGTTCTCGCCATGGAAGGATGGCTGGCGGCACAGTTCCTACGGCTGGCAGCGCCAACCCATCGCCATCAGCTGGTTCCGCCCCGAAGCGACCCAATGCCTCACGTATGCCGAGGCGATGGCCGACGTGCTGCGCACGCACGGCCTGGAGATCGACCGCCTGACCTGCACCAACCCCGGCTACATCACCTACGAGGATGCGCAGCAGGTGGTGGCGGTCCCGTTCCATCGTGACCAGGCTGTTACATGATCGCCATGTCGCCGGAGCCAACCTTCCCCGCATGACCACGCGCACCCTGTTGATCATCGAGGACGACGCCGCCATCCGCCAGGGCGTCGACATGGCCGTGCGCAGCGCCGGCCACCGCACCCTGACCTGTGGTGATGGCCACCAGGCGCGGTTGATGATCGCCCAGGCGACCTGTGACCTGGTGCTGCTCGACCTGGTGCTGCCCGGGGCGAGCGGGCTCGAGCTGTTGCAGCAGATCCGTCGCGAGCAGCCCGGCCTGCCGGTGATCATCATGACCGCGATGGGCGACGAGCGTGATCGCATCAAAGGGCTCGAACTCGGAGCCGACGACTACGTGGTCAAACCCTTCAGCGTGCGCGAACTGTTGGCCCGTATCGATGCCGTGCTGCGGCGCTCACCCGAACGGGCGGTGCCGGTCAGCCTGCTCGATTTCCCCGCCGGCACCGCCGACTTCGCCCGCCGTGAGCTGCGTTACCACGATGGCGGACGCAGTGGACTGTCGGACCGCGAGGCTGACCTGCTGGCCTATCTCGGCGCCAACCCTGGACGAGCGATCTCACGCGAGGAGATCCTCACCCGCGTTTGGCGGCTCGACCCCAAGGGACTTTCCACGCGCGCCATCGACATGCAGGTGGTGCGCCTGCGCGAGAAGCTGCGCGACGACGGCGCCGAACCGGCGGTGCTGCTGACGGTGCGCGGCACCGGTTACATGCTTGCCAGCAACCGCGCGACGTCTGCTGCCGGCGTCCGCTCCGCACCAGGACCCTCATGAACGCACGCTGGTGGTGGCTCGGCTACGCCCTGGTGGCGGCCATGGTGCTCGGCGCCATGGGCTGGTTCACCTCCACCGTGCGCGCCGGACAGGTGGCTGAGCGCCGCGCCGCACGTGCGACGTTCGCCGACGATACCGCGCGCCTGGCACTGTGGCGGTTGGATTCGCGGCTGGCGACGGTGATCGCGCGCGAGGCGGGACGTCCCTACGTCGCCTACAACGCCTTCTATCCCGCCGCCGGGGCGCTCGACCGGACCTACGATAATTTCAAACCGGGCGATGTCATCGTACCGTCGCCGTTGCTGGGTCTCGACCAGGACGAGGTGCTGCTCCACCTCCAGTACGCCAGCGACGGCACGGTGACCTCGCCGCAGGTGCCGGTCGGCAATCTGCGTCAGGCCGCCGTGCCGGCGATCTGCAGCCCGGCGCAGATCACCCGCTACGGCATCCGCCTGGCGGATTTCTCAGCCCGGGTGTCGCACGCCCAGCTCGACCGCGAGATGCTGGCGAATCCCGCCGCCCTGAGCGAGAGCACCATCGCGCGCATGGCTTTTGCTTGCGCGACGGTGGACCAGCTCCTGGCGCAGAATCTGGTCCTGCCACTCAAAGAGAGCCCTTCGTCTGCACCACCGAGTCCGCCACCGCTGCCGACCGCACCACCCTCCGCGGTGGCGCAGGCCGACTCCGCGTCAGGCGCTCGGACACCGGTGGAGGACATGACCCAGGCCGACCTGCCGCAGGCCGACACCGCAGCACCACCGACGGCGCAGATCCTGCCGCCAGCAACCACCACCCGGCAGCCGGCCTCGTCAGTCCAGAGCCGCAGCGGCAAGGAGCAGGCGGTACGTGCCAGCAGCATCCAGGCGATGACCTCGAAGACCCAGCAGGAGGCCAATCGCCAACCCGAGCAGCAGGCCTCGCAATATGCCACGTTGTTCAACGACGCGGCGCGGATCAACAACGCCGTGCCGGCGCCCGAGCCGCCAGTTGCGAAGACCTCCGTCGACCTTCCACCGGTCGCACGCCCGGCACCAGCCACGGTACTGCCCAGACCGCAACGACTCGACGCCGAGATCATGCGACCGCTGTGGCTGCGCAGCACGCGCCCACCCGCCACGGTCTCTCCGACCAGCGGACGTTCTGCCGACGCGGGCAAGGACCTCCTGGTGCTGGCGCGTCGCGTGCGCGTCGACACCACCGACTGGCTGCAAGCCTGCTGGCTCGATTGGCCGCTGATCCGCCGGCAACTGCTCGCGGACATCAGCGATCTGCTACCCGAGGCCGATCTCGTCCCGTTGGGTGGCAGTGCGCTGCAACCGCATCGCCTGGCGACCCTGCCACTGGTCCTGCTGCCCGGCGACGTGCTGCCCGACTGGCAGGAACCGCCGCAGAGCAGTGCCACCCTGCCGATGATCGGCGCCTGGAGCGGCGTGCTCGTCGCGCTGATCGCCGGTGGCGTGCTGCTGGGTGGCGCCCTGGCGCTGAGCGAACGGCGGGGCGCCTTCGTCTCGGCGGTGACGCACGAACTGCGCACCCCGCTGACCACCTTCCGGCTCTACACCGATCTGCTCGCCGATCGTCGCGTCACCGATGAGGTCGAACGCCAACGCTGCCTGGACACTTTGCGCATCGAGGCCGACCGGCTCGGACATCTGGTGGAGAACGTGCTCGGCTATGCCCGCCTCGAACGCACGCCCTTGCCGACC
>JANPIY010000434.1:0-1929 GCA_031425255.1 Planctomycetota bacterium | reverse complement strand
GCCACCATCCTTAACATCATGCCGCAGATCGTTTGGTCGGCCGGCCCCGACGGCTATCATGATTTCTACAACGATCGCTGGTATGATTTCACCGGCGTCCCCCGTGGCTCCACGGACGGCGACCTATGGAAGGGCCTGTTTCACCCCGACGACCAGCCGTCCGCCTGGGAGCGTTGGCAGCACAGCCTGGCGACGGGCGATCCCTATGAAGTGGAGTATCGACTGCGTGGACAGGACGGCAGCTATCGCTGGTCGCTGGGCCGGGCCCTGCCGTTGCGCGATGCGTGTGGTGGGATCGTGCGCTGGTACGGCAGTGTAACCGATATCCACGACCGCAAGGTCGCCGAGGAGCAGTGCGATATCGTGGCTGCGGAGCTGGCGCACCGCATCCGCAATATCTTCGCGGTGGTGAGCAGCCTGTTGATGCTGGCGGCACGCAGCCAGCCGGAAGCCAGTTCGTTCGCGGACGAGGCCCGCCTGCGGATCGATTCGCTGGCGCGTGCAAACGATTACATCCACCCGGACCGGCCAGGTCGTGACGGTGCGGCAGAGGCGGTCTCGATGCAGGGTCTGCTTCACGCCCTGCTGAAACCCTACAACCACTCGCTCGCGGGGGTGCCTCGCATCCGTATTTCAGGGCCGGACCTGAGAATCAATGCGACCGCCGCCACATCGTTGGCACTGGTCGTTCATGAGCTTGCCACCAACGCCATCAAGCATGGCAGCCTGTCGGTGGACGAAGGCCGCCTGGCGATTTCGACCCTGTTGGACGATGAGGTGGCAACAATTGAATGGACCGAGCGCGGTGGGCCTGCGATCCGCGAAGCCCCAACCCGCCGGGGGTTCGGAACCACCCTGTCGGAACGGGCGCTGAAGCTGCCGCTGGCGGGTGTTGTGGAACGGGAATGGGATCCTGGCGGGTTGACCGCCAGGATCCGCATTCCGAAAAACCGGCTGACGCGCTGAAGTTTGGCGCGCCGGCCGGGATCTCCGAACTGGTTACCTGACGCGACCGCGGCGGAACAGGTTTACGATGCCGAGCAGAACGACCGCACCGAGGAACGAGACCAAGAGCGACCGGAGATCGAACGCACCGCTGGTGATCGGCGCACCGCCGAGCAGTGGCGTCAGCAGGAAGCCCGCCAGGAACGCGCCGACGATACCCACGACGACGTTCAGCAGCATACCCTGCTGGCCGTCGGTTCGCATCAGAATGCTGGCCAGCCAGCCGAGCACGCCGCCGACAATAAGAATGAGGATGAGTGTCATGAATAGGCCTCCCGAAAACAGCTTGGACTGGCAATAGAACATCTGGAGAGGCCGGATGTTCCCTGCGGGCGACAGACCGAGCCCCTGGGTGGCTCCGTCCAGGAATGAAAAGGAGCGGCACCCGGGTGGGTGCCGCTCCCCTCATGCCGACCCTGGGGGGGTTTAGGGCCGACATGATCCGGTGCGGCAAGCTCCCGCACTACACTCAGCATGAACCTCCGACGCCGCACCTTGTTCCCTCTCTTCATCGACCGGCGAGGGCAGCTGGTCGCCCGCGGCAAGAATCGGCCCGGTTGCATTCGATGCAAGGCGGGGCCAAGCCGGGGCACGCCATGAACGAGCCCGACACCCCCACCCTGCACCCCGCGCTTTCGGACAACCGGCTGCAGCCGGGCTTCCTCCGCGCGGTGGAGGCAGCGCTGGCCGACCAGGACGAGGGCGACGTCCGCGCGCTGGTAAAGCCGCTGCACCCGGCCGATGTCGCCGACCTGTTCGAGCAGCTTCCGAACGAATGGCGCGGGCCGCTCGCCGTTGCGCTGGGCAGCGATCTGACCGCCGATGTGCTGGCCGAGCTGAACGATTGGGTACGCGACGAGATCGTCGGCGAGCTGGCACCGGCGCAGGTGGCCGAGGCGGTCTCCGAAATGGACACCGACGATG
>JANPIY010000433.1:0-2151 GCA_031425255.1 Planctomycetota bacterium | reverse complement strand
GACGGACTGCAGCGCATGCGCGCCGTCTTCTTGCGCCTGGACCACCCGGTGGCCTTCGATTCCGTCGACGACCTGCCGGTGGACCTGGTCTTCGCCCTGTTCGCCCCGCCCAATGCGTCAACCGAACACCTGCGGACCCTGGCTCGGGTTTCGCGCCTGCTGCGGCAGGCCGATCTGCGCGAGCAGCTGCGCCAGGCCCGGACGCCGGACACCATCCACGCCCTGCTGGTGCAGGAAGCGCGTTCGAGCGCGGCTTAGTCGGATTTCCCCCTGCGGGGTCGAGCGCGGCCTGTCGCCAGATCGTCGGCCAACGGGCTTGTACCGCCCGGCCCGTCGCGCACCGCGTGGCGTGGGCGCCCAGGGCGGATCCCTTGCGACGGCTTCTCGGTGCACACATGAAGCTAAACAGCTACATGTGCATTTCACTCCCGGGGCGGGGATGAACGCCTCAGGATGGGTTAGGCTCAGCGCTGGTTTCGCCGGGTCGGCCCCCGGGGCCACGGGAAGGCCACTTGGAACTCGAGAATCTTGGTCAACACGGGGGGTGGATTGTCGACCAACAATAAGTGGGACGCGGCCGACCCGGATGAGTTCGGCCGCAGTTTCTGGCGCACGCCTCCAGCGACGAAAGAAGCTCTACCCGAGCTGACCGCATCTTCAATTGCAGACGTAGACTTCCGCCTCCTCGCGGACAACCTGCCCACGCTTTGCTGGATCGCCAATGGCGACGGCTACATCGTCTGGTACAATCGGCGCTGGCACGAATACTGTGGGTCCACGCCCGAGGCCATGGAGGGGTGGGGCTGGCAGTCGGTGCACGACCCCGCCCTGTTGCCCGCCGTTATGGAGCGCTGGACCGCCTCGATCGCGACGGGCGAGCCGTTTGAGATGACGTTTCCCTTGAAAGGCGCCGATGGCGTCTTTCGACCCTTCCTCACGCGCGTCCAGCCCGTCCCCGACGTGACCGGGAGGGTGGCCCGATGGTTTGGGGTCAACACCGAAATCTTGGACCTGGTGGCAGCCGAAGCCGCCTTTCGTGCAGAGCGCGACCGCAGCCGTGGCGTGTTGGAGGGGATGGCGGAAGGATTTGTCCTGCTGGATCCCGACTTCCGCGTTCTCGACATCAACGCTGAGGGTTTGCGGCTGGATCGTCGGAGCCGTGACGAGATCGTCGGCAAGACGCACTGGGAAGTCTGGCCCGGGACGGAAGAGTCCGCGCTGGGCGAGTTGTACAAGGTCGCGATGGCGTCGCGTCAGCCGAGCGCCGGCGAAATCCACCACCAATGGGAGGACGGACACTCGGCGTGGGTGGACATCCGCGCCTACCCGCACCCTGAAGGGCTCGCGGTCTTTTTCCGGGATATCACCCCCCGAAAAATCACCGAGGAGGCTCTCGGCATCGCCGCAGAGCGGGCAGCCAATGAGGCCGCTGAACGCGCCGCCATTCTTGGCCAGCTGTCGGAAGGTGTGATCGTCACGAACGCTGATGGCCAGATCATATTCGTCAACGATGCGGCGGCCAGGTTGCATGGCGTCAAACAGCTGGATGTCGCTCCAGACGACTACGCCGACACATACCATCTGCTGACAGAGGCTGGCGCGCCCTATCCGCCCCGGGAGCTGCCGCTGGCCAAGGCGGTGCTGGACGGGGAGATTACCGTTGACGCGCGGTGGAGGATTCAGCGACCGGATGGGACGCAAGTCCGGGCCATCGGCTCGGCCAAGCCAATCCTGACCGATGGCCAGGACGCCATCGGCGCGGTGCTCACGGTGCGTGATGATACCGACCGCGCCAACGTGGAGGATCAGCTTCGGGAGGCCTCCCAGCGGCTCGAAATTCTAAACCGCACGGGCGCGTCTCTAGCGGCTGAGCTCGACCTCGAGCGTGTCGTACAGATGGTGACGGACGCCGGCGTCGAACTGACCAGCGCGCAGTTCGGGGCGTTCTTCTACAACACGCTGGACGAGGCTGGCGAAGCCTACATGCTCTTCACCCTCTCGGGCGCCGAACGCAGCGCCTTCGAGGGCTTTGGCATGCCGCGCGCCACGGCGATCTTCCAACCGACCTTCCAGGGCGAAGGCATAATCCGATCCGACGACATCCTTCTTGATCCTCGCTATGGCCATAACGAGCCTCACCGCGGCATACCT
>JANPIY010000432.1:0-4424 GCA_031425255.1 Planctomycetota bacterium | reverse complement strand
GACGGAACCGTCCCTGGTTCAAACGGAACAGGAGCTCCCAACATCAATTCCGAAGGCAACAGCCACATCGATAATTCCCAGCGCATGCATTTTCACACCGCGCAGGATTTCTCCATGCCTTCCGACGGTTCCTCCGGTTGTGGTCCGTGCGGCGGCGCCTCGCACCCAGGATCTCCACTTCCAGCCCTGCGCCTGCGGCGCACCCACCGTTATGCCGACATGGCCTGGCGCGGCTCCTTCGGGCCCGGCGTGTTCCTGAACTACGACATCCAGCTCACCATCGATGCCCCATCCAGGACGGCCCAGCTCTTCGATCCCGCCAATAATGCCGCGATCGAACTCAGCGACGGTCCAATCGATGGCGAATACACCGACATGGGGTTTCAGACCGTCAAGCACCTACGTCTGCAGACCACCGGCGGCGCTCGCACGGCCGATCTCGCTGTCACACGCCGGGCGGTGCTCACCACGGTCAACGACCAGCAATTCACCTTCGAGATCTTCCCGGCGGTCGACGGCATCGCCAACGCACTGCTCGGGCGACTGATCAGCATCACCGATCGCAACGGCAACGTCACCGCCATCAGCTATCTGGACACCAATGCCCAGGTCGGCGACGCGTTGCTGAATTACGATCGCCAGCGCCTATGGCGCATCAATCGCGTCACCGATGCCTACGGCAAATCCCTGGTGTTCGCCTGGCAGCGTTCGGCTGGCCAATGGGTGGTAGCGACCATCACCACCCCGAGTGGTGGCGTGATCACCTATCGCTACGACCTGAACAACCTCGTCGGCCTGAACCAGGTGGTGTTTCCCGACGGCACGACGTCCTCGTTCTCGACCTCCTGGGACCCGGTGACCATGCATCAGCAATTGGTCATGACCGATGCCGGGGCGGAGGATGTCCATCGCAACAAGACGCTGTTCCTGACCACCGGCCGCACCGTCCCCTTCAACACCCAGACCACGACCAATCGCGCGCCCAATCGCATCTGGCAGGTCAAGAACGGTGCGGGAGAGATCAGCTATCGGAATCAGCTGAGCGGCGCCAGCGACGATGGGTACGGGCTGCTGGTCTATGAAGGTGGCGGCGCCACCACCGGCACGGTGAAGAACATCGTCTTCGATGGGCTCGGTCGCCCGACCCGCTACGAGCGCGCTTCCGGCAGCATCTCGCTCGCCAACCATTCGATCTCTGCGAGCGGCTGGCAGCTGATGAACCAGTACCTCGGCGATGGCCAGCATCGCCTGACCGAAAAGAAGGACAGCACCGGCGAACGTCAGCAATACGCGCGTAACGCCGCAGGTTCGGTCATCCAGGCATTGCGGCTGTCAGCGTCGGACCTGGTCCGCAGCACCGAATCCACCACCTACAACGCCTTCGAACAAGCCCTCGTCCACACCGACCGCCTGGGTCGCATCACCGAACAGCAATACGACGCCAAGGGCAATCTGCTGCGCCGGATCGCCGCCCGTGGCACCGGCGTGCAGGCGACCTGGAACTGGACCTACAACGGTCGCGGCCAGCCGCTGTCGGCCACCGACGCCAACGGCAACGCCACCACCTTCGTCTACGAGGAAAACCTCGGCAGCGTGAACTACAAACGGCTGATCAGCGTCGTCGAACCGTCCGACCTCGCCGGGGGCACGCAGGCCGTCACGTCCTTCGTCTATGACAGCACGGGCCGCCTGTGGAAGACCACCGACGCCGAGAACCGCGTCGTCACCCGCACCTACGACACGCGCAATCGGCTGCTGCGCATCACCTACCACGACGCCACCTACGAGTCGTGGACCTATGGCACCGGCATCAACGCCAACCTGCCGCTGACCCACCGTGATCGCAACGGCAACACCGAGACCGCCTCCTTCGATGCCGCCGGGCGTCGTACCGGCCTGACCATCACCAATCCGTCAGCTGTGGTCGCCGGGCAGTCGTCGTGGACCTACCTGGATGGGAAGAACCTCGTCGCCACCGAGACCAGCAACGGCGACGCCGTGACCTACGGCTATGACGCCCAGTTGCGTCAGGTCTCCGTCGCCCGCACTCCTCGCAGTGGCGTGCCGCTGGTCACGCGGACCACGTATGGGCAGGACCAACGCGTGGCCTACGAACAGGACCCCTACGGTCGCAAGACCTACTATCTCTACGATGCCTTCGGCCAGCCCATCCGCACGTTGCGCGAGCGTTTGCCCGGCGTGCTGCCGGTCGCCGACACCTCACAGTACTATCGCAACCAGTACCTCGCGGCTCTGCCGCGGCTCTTCAGCGCCAATCCGAATTACGTGATCGAAGAGGCCGCCTTCGATCTCGCCGGCCAACAGACCTCCCGTACCGATGCCCGTGGCGTGATGTCGCAGCTCGAATGGGATCAGCAGGGGCGCCTGAAGGCCCAGGTCGAGGCCGTCACCGATGCATCGACCATCCCGTCCACCATCGTGCCCTATGCTGCGCGCACCGAATACGGTTACGACGCCCAGGGAAACCGCACGACGATCGCCCATCCCCGCAGCTTCGTGCGTAATCCCACCACCGGTGCGTTCACCGCGGCGCCGGTCGCGGTCATCACGGCCTCGACCTACACCCGGCGCAACCTGCTGAAGTCGGTGACCGAGGCCAACGGCACCGCGGATACGGCGACGGTGAACTACACCTACACCCTGACCAGGCAGAAGGCGACCCAGAGCGACCCGCGCAACGCGGCCTGGTTGACGAGTTTCTCCTACTACACCTGCTGCAACCGGCTCTATCAGGTAGGTGATGCCCTCGGGTTCGCCACCACCTACACCTATGACGCCAACGGCAACGTCCTGAGCGTGCGCGATGCCAACAACACCGGCACCACCACGACCTACGACGCGCGCAACCGCGCCAAGACCGTCACCAACACTGACAACGAGATCACCACCATCACCTACGACGACAACCTGGTCGACGCGGTCGGTCTCAGCGGCACCTACGCCACCGCCATCAGCGACCTGGGCTTCGTCGCCGGCCGCGATGGCTCGGCGGTGGAGGTGAAGAACCACCTCAACGAGGCGACGCTGGAGATCCGCGACAGCCTCGGTCGCGTCCTGCGCCGAGTCGATGCCAACGGCAACAAGACCACAGCGACCTATGACGTGGTCCTCGACGGTCTGGTTGCCACCACGGTGGTGGATGCGCTCGGCAACAGCACCACCAGCCGCAGCGACGGCAGCGCCCTCATGCGTCAATCGGTCGACGCCGAAGGTCGGCTGTCGACGGCCACCTTCGATGCCAACGGCAACCAGCTCACCGCGCGCGATCCGCTGAACGTCGGCTGGACCGCGCTCTACGACCTGCACAATCGGCGCCTGAAATCCACCGACACCCACGGCGATGCGACCGAGTCGACGTACGACCTGCACGGCAACGTCCTGACCAGCAAGGACGCGCTGCTTAAGGTCACCACCTACGCTTATGACTACCGCGACCGCAAGACCTCCAGCATCGATCGGCTGCTGCCGAGTGCCGGCTTGACCAGCTACCAATACGACAAAGCGAATCGCCTCATCCGCATCGCCGACGCCGACTCGGCGGCCAATGGCGTGACCGCTTACACCTACGACACCCGCGGCCTGTTGGCGACCGAGACCTTCCCCGCCGGCAAGGACGGCAAGCGGACCGTGCGGACCTACGCCTATGACAATGGCCGGCGCCTCGCGACCCGCACGGTCACCACCGTGCCCGTGGCGGCCGTCCCGCTGAACGAGCTCACCACCTACGGCTATGACCCCGCCAATCGCCTGCTGAGCCGCACCTACAATGACGGCAAGGGCAACGACCTCTTCACCTATGACAATGCGGGCCGATTGCTGACCGCGGTCAGTGGGCGCTACAGCTCGACCGTGACCCGCGCCTACACCGGCAACACGCCGATGGAAAAGGGCGGGCGCCTGACCAGCGAACAACTGACGCTGAGCGGCACCAACGCCGGCACCTGGACGGTGGGGTATCAATACGACGCCGCCAACCGCCTGGTGGACCTGACCTATCCCACCGGCGACCACGCCGTGCGCGGCTACACCGCCCGGCATCAATTGCAGAGCGTGACCTTCGGCGGCACCGCGGTCGCGACCCGCGTTTACGACCACAGCGGACGCCTGACCACCACCACCTTCGGCAACGGCCTGGTGGAGACGCGCACCTATCGCTCCGATGCGAATGGCGTCGATCACCAGTTGGCGACGCAGGCCATCCCTGGGGTGACCAACTTCGCTTACGCCTACGATGCCAACAAGCGCATCACCGCTGAGACCAACAACCAATTCACCGCGCAGACCCAGCAGTTCCTCACCTACGACAACGAGAATCGCCTGACCAGTTGGCAGCGTGGCACCACGGAGACCCAGAGCTGGACCCTGAGCAAGGTCGGCGACTGGATGTCCACCACTATCAACGG
>JANPIY010000431.1:0-2300 GCA_031425255.1 Planctomycetota bacterium | reverse complement strand
CCTGTTCGAGGACCGTCGCGATGTGGCGATAACGGGCTTCCCCGGTGTGCGGATCGAGGGCGAACAGACTCATCTAGACATCTCCATCTGATACCGCTGATCCTGGTCCTCCATATTGATGACGGATGAATGCCCCGGGTGGATTCCATGTGGCCTGGCTCCTCTGATCTCGGGATCAATCGGAGAAAGGCTGGCCGCAGAGACGCAGAGGCGCAGAGGTAGACAAGAACAGGGGCTTTTCAGGCTCTGCGGCATTCCAGGTGGGTTCTTTCTGCCGGAAGAAACTCGCGAACGGTCCAACCGCAGAGGCCACAGAGGGCGCAGAGCTGGGACTTACCAACTCTGCGCCCTCGGCGCCGTCTGCGGTTCGACCTGCGGTGTCATCGCTGGGCGACGAGGTGCCGAGCGGTGCGGAAACTCAGGCGCTGCATCATCGGGCGGTATTGTTCCAGATCCGGGGTCGGGGTACCCGCGACCTGGGCCGCGTCATCCCAGCGCCGCAGGCTGAGGGCGTCGGCGGAACCGGGCATCGACATGAAGGCCGCCGACTGGCCCTGCGTGAGGGGGCCACCCTGGAGTGCGAGACTGCGCCGTGAGGCCGCGGACAAGGTCGCCCAATAACGGGGTTCGGCGCCGCACAGGTGGCGTTTGGCGGTGACATGCAGACGGATGGGGGCCAGCACCGCGGGTGGAAAGAGATGCGCCAGTTCGCTCGCGGCGTGCAGTTCATGCGCGTCAGCGCGAACGCGTCGGGCGGCGTCATCATCGACCTCATGGAGCAGATGGCCGAGATCGTGCAGCAGGCAGGCGATGATCAGCCCTGGGGGCGAACCGGCCTGCTCCGCCAGCCAGGCGCACTGCAAGGCGTGCTCGCGCTGGGTCACCGTTTCGCCGCCGTACCAGGCGCCTCCGCGCTGCTGATAGAGGGTGATGAGATCGTCGACGGTGAGCGGCATGGCATCCTCCAGGGTATGGAGGCCGAGCGTCCGTCGCGGTATGAAGCCATGATCAAGAAACACCCCACCGCCAAGAGGCGATGGGGTGCAGGAACAACCCTCAGATAGCGTAAGAAGACGGATCGATCAGAAGTTGATCTGATGCTGGAGACGGATGATGGTGGCGTCGCCTTCACCCTCTTCGGCTTCCCACAGCGACACGGCGAGCGACAGCTTGTTGTCGTGGCCGCTGAGGTAGTAGTTCAGACCGATGTCGATCTGGGTGCCCGAACCGCCCGATTCGGTGTTGTTGCCGTAGTCGGAGACTTCGTCGGCATCGCTGTTGGCGTCGATGATCTGGTAACGGATCGCCGGCTCGAGGACTTCCTCGCCGACCGGGAAGGCGTAGCCGGCCTGGATGGTGATGTACTCCGAGTCGATGTCCGCAGGCGCAGCGCCGGCATTCGGCGTGTTCTCGAGCGTGCCGGTACGGTACTCAGCGTACGCGCTCAGCCCGTTCAGCCACAGCATGAGATCCACCTGATAGGCGCTGAGCGACTGCTGGCCCGGCTGGGCGGCAGCGGTGATGGGATCGGCATCGGCGATGACCGCATCCTGATTGGCGCCGTAGGACAGGCCGAGGTTGAGGCCATGGCCTTCCTTGCCCAGGAACGAGTCGGCACGCTTGGCGATGAACCAGTCAGGGGCGAACGAGAACTCGGCGCGCACGCCGTAGAAGAAGCCCTCTTCCTCGGTCGCGTTGGTGGTGCCGGTATCGCGGGCGACGTTGGTGTTGTTCTGCAGGTCGGCTGCAACCATGAAGACGGGATGGTTGAAGCGGGCGCCGACGCCGACGCCGCGCGGGGCGAGGTAGCTCGACGAGGCGTTGTCGTTGGGGAAGAGCTTGCGGCTCGAGCTCAGACGGTCGGAAGCGTTCTGCTCCGGCTTGTCGAGGCCGAACTTGATCGCGATGGCGTTGCCTTCACCGAGATCGAAGCCGCGCTCGAGCCAGGCATAGCGCACGGCGGTCAGCCCGGCGCGGGTGGTGGTGCTGCCGGTGGAGTTCTGGTCGATGTTGTCGCCCTGGAGCTGCAACACGCCCTTCCAGTTGGCGCCGTACTTGAAGGCCAGGCCGAGACGGGCGCGGCGGATCGAGAAGTCGAGGGGATCATCGACGGCGCCGACGACGCCGCCCGCGATGCGGTAATCGCCGCCGGTGGAGCTGGTGGCGTCATTCATCTGCGCGCGCGTCTGGATGCGCACGGTCGGGGTGATGCTCAGGATGTCGTCCTTGATCGAGACCGCATAGGCGGTTGGTGCCATGGCGCCGAGCAGGGCGAGGGCGGCGAGGGTTTTGACTGGATG
>JANPIY010000430.1:0-1910 GCA_031425255.1 Planctomycetota bacterium | reverse complement strand
TTTAATAATATTATTGGAGACCCAACCTTGCGGATGTGGGCCGTTGCGCCAGTCAGCGGACTCTCTACGTCGGGTGTGCCAAGCAACACGGCGCTCACCTGGTCTGGCTCGCCCGCAGCGGGAGTCGTGGGGTATCATGTGTATCGCGCCACGAGTCAGACGGGCCCGTACAGTCGCCTGACCACGACGCCAGTGACGGGAACTACCTATACAGATACGAGCACGCGACCATCCACGGTGGCGTACATGGTTCGTGCCGTGACGTTAGAGAACCGTGGAACCGGACTGTATTACAACATGAGCCAAGGTGTTATTTCCAATACGTCCGGAGGCGGTGGGAACCAGCCGCCAAGCGTGACTTTGACCGCTCCAGCAAACGGAGCGTCAGGAACTGCCCCGGCATCGTTTACCATGACCGCAGCAGCATCTGATTCGGACGGCACCGTCACGCAGGTATCGTTCTATCGCGGAACGACTCTCCTGGGGACAGACACGTCATCGCCGTACAGCTTCCCATGGACCGATGTTGGCACGGGCACATACACGATCACGGCGGTGGCGACAGATACCGGTGGCGCCAGCACCACCTCGAATGCAGCGACAGTGACTGTCACAGCGCTGGCAGTGGCTCCGACTATCACGACGCAACCAGTCAATCTGACGGTGACGGCCGGCCAGACGGCGAACCTCACGGTGGCTGCCAGCGGCAGCTCGACGCTGAGCTACCAGTGGAGTTCGGCGCCGTCGGGCTCGACCACCTTCACCGCGATCAGCGGCGCGACCTCGGCGAGCTACACCACTGCCGCGACCTCGACCGCGATGAGCGGCACCCAGTACCGCTGCGTGGCGACCAACAGCGCGGGCAGTGCGACCTCGAACACGGCGACCCTGACGGTGGCGGCGAATTCTGGCGGACTCGATCCGATCATCCCCCTGGCTGGGCTGATCAGCGACGGCGCGGGATCCTACGCCGGCAATCCGAACACCACCGCCGGCAAGGCCTATGACGGCCTCACCGCCACCTTCTACGATTGCGCCAATCCCGAGGGCTACACCGGCATCGACGTCGGCGCTGGTAAGGGAGCCACCGTCACCGCCATCCGCTACTGGGCACGCCCCGGTTTCGCCGCGCGCATGGTCGGCGGCGTGTTCGAGGGCTCGAACTCCGCGTCCAGCGGCTTCGTCACGCTGGGCACGGTGGCCAGCGCTTCGGACAACGCGTGGACCACGCTGACGGTGACCGGCGCCCCGCTTTTCCGCTACCTGCGCTACCGCGGGCCGAGCGGCAGCTTCTGCAACGTCGCCGAGATCGAGTTCCGCGGCACGGTGACGACCACGGCGGCCACCGCCCCGACGTTCACCACCCAACCGATCGGTCAGAGCGTGAGGGCGCCGGCGACGGCGACCTTCACCGTGGCGGCGGGCGGCAGCCCGGCTCCGACCTACCAGTGGAGTTCGGCGCCCTCGGGCTCGACCACCTTCACCGCGATCAGCGGGGCGACCTCGGCGAGCTACACCACCGCCGCGACCTCAACCGCGATGAGCGGCACCCAGTACCGCTGCGTGGCGACCAACAGCGCGGGCAGTGCGACCTCGAACACGACGACCCTGACGGTGGCGGCGGTTGTCGTACTCGATCCGACCATCGCCATGGCTGGGCTGATCAGCGACGGCGCGGGATCCTACGCCGGCAATCCGAACACCACCGCCGGCAAGGCCTATGACGGCCTCACCGCCACCTTCTACGATTGCGCCAATCCCGAGGGCTACACCGGCATCGACGTCGGCACGGGGCAGGAGGCCACCGTCACCGCCATCCGCTACTGGGCACGCCCCGGTTTCGCCGCGCGCATGGTCGGTGGCGTGTTCGAGGGCTCGAACTCTGCGTCCAGCGGCTTCGTCACACTGGG
>JANPIY010000429.1:0-21875 GCA_031425255.1 Planctomycetota bacterium | reverse complement strand
GCCCCGGCTGGTGCGCTACGGGTGCGCTGCCGACCTCCGGCTGCGCACGGTCGATGAGCTCCGTTCGCGCCGGTACCCGCACCAGCGCGATGGCCGCGGGCGCCGGTGGTGTCAGCCAGGTCCAGCCCTCACCCATCACCCACCTCCAGACGCTCGCCGGTCCAGCGCACCAGCACGTCATCGCGGCGCACGCGATCCCAGGTGAAGATCGGTAGCAGCTCCGCGGGCGTACAGGCCTGCGGACGCGGCAGCAGACCGGCCGCGGCGGCGAGCCAGCCACACAGGTCGGCGGCCGGGTAATGGCGGCGCAGTTCGGCGGCGCCGATGGCGCCATGGAGTTTCGCGAGCTTGTGACCTCGCCGTTCGAGCAGCAGCAGGTGGTGATGATAGGTTGGGGTCGGCAGGCCGAGCATCTGCTGCAGCGCCACCTGCGTCGCAGTGCTGGTGCTGAGATCACGACCCCGCACCACGTGCGTCACGCCAAGGGCCGCGTCATCGACCACCGCCGCCAGATGATAGGCGACGGCACCATCGCGCCGCCGCACCACCGGATCACCGAATGCCATCGCCGGATCCTGCGCCACATCCTGACCACCAACGTCCACCGGCGTGATGGTTCCCGCCGGCAACGCGACTCGCAGCGGTGCGCTGGAGGCCCGCCAGCCCGCGGGCGGCAAGGGCGTTCCGCGCTCGTGATTGTCATAGGCCCAGCCGCCATCCGGCGCCGGGCGGCCGAGTGCCTCCAGGGCCCGCCGGCCGAGCGCGCTCGGATAGAGCACTCCCAGTTCGGCGCAGCGATCGAGCGCCGCGGCATGACGCAGCGCATGGTCGCTCTGGCGTTCGATCACATCCCATTCCAATCCCAGCCAGCGCAGATCGTCGATCATCGCCTGCGCGAACTCCGGACGGCAGCGATCGGGATCGAGGTCCTCCAACCGCAACACCACCCGCGCCCCACGCGAGCGGGCATCGAGCCAGCACAGCAACGCTGCGAGCAGGGTGCCTGGGTGGGCGGGGCCGGTGGTCGAGGGTGCGAAGCGACCAGTACCTCCTGGGGCAGCGGTCGCCGGGCCCGGAGTCACCACCGCCGACGCAGGTAGAACGTCACATCGTCCGTAAGCAGGCGATGGATGAGGTCGCGGAAACCATTGGCGACCTTGTCGATCTGGTAACGCGTATAGACCGTGTCGGGTTCGCCGGAGAACGGATCGACGATGAAGTAGTCGTGTTCCTTGGCCTCGAAGACCGGCCATTCATTGGTGCGCAGCGGCGGGTCGGGATTGATCTCCGCCTCGCCTTGAACCAGGGCCGCTACCGTCATCGGATGCAGGACGCGATTGGCGACCGTACGCCACTGGTCGTCCTTGGGATCCTGGACCCCACGGCGCAGCACACCGAAACCGATCTCCTCATAGAATGCCCGCACTTCGCGCGGGAAGGTGTAGCCCAGGCGTGCCTCTGCTTCGAGGATGGCGCGGTGCTCCAGACGGCGGAACCAGGTGCCTTTGTCGGACGGGGCCAGATCGACCACATACGGACGCACATCGTCGTAGAGGCGGACGGAAAAGGGCTGGGTGGACATGGTTGGAATCGTCAGGGCGAACCACGGGATTCAAGGTCATGTCGGCTATCGATGTCCGATGTCCGATGTCCGATGTCGAGTGGGCGGGCGACAGGATGGCTCCTGTCGCTCCTGGTATGCGCATGATGGAAAAACGCAGGCGTCCGCACATGAGACTCACCTCGTCCGCGGATCGCACCACAACAGCCCGAGGTCGGCGAGCAGGTTGAAGACCACCAGCAACACCGCGTAACCAAGGGCAGCACCGCTGATCACCGTCCAGTCCTGTTGCAGGGCGCCGGCGACGAAGAAGTAGCCAAGGCCGGGAATCGCGAACAGGCTCTCCACCACCATCGAGCCGGTGAGCACGCCCGCGGCAGCAGTGGCGAGGTAGGCCAGCACGGGACCGAAGGCGGGTCGCAGGGCGTGCTCCAGCACGATGCGGTTCTCCGTCGCACCCTTGGCGCGGGCGGTGCGCACGAAGTCGGCTTTCAGTTCATCCATCAGGCTGGCGCGGGTCAGCCGGGCGATCTGCGCCGCCAGGGGCAGGGCCAGGGTCAACACCGGCAGCAGCAGCGCACTGGGGTGATCCGCGCCTCCGGCCGGCAGCCAGCCGAGCCAGAGGCTGAACACCACCAGCAGCACCGGTGCGATGATGAAATCCGGCGTACTGATGCCGAGCGTCGCGCCGGCGCGGATCGCCTGGTCGGCACCACTGCCTGCCCGCCGGGCGGCGAGCATGCCCGCCCACAGGCCGAGGAAGATGCCGATCAGCAACGCTCCGCTGCCGATCGAGAGCGAGACCGGCGCGGCGGTCATCAGCAGGTCGAGTACATCGTGACCACGGGCGATCTTCAGGCTGGTGCCGAAGTCGCCGCTGAGTTTGCCGGTGAGGTCATCGATGTACTGCGCCACCACGCTGCGTCCCGCTCCTTGACCATAGAGCTGCTTGAGCCGCTCGACCGCGGCCGCGGGCAGGGAGCGGTCCCCGGCCACGTCAGCCCAGGGGTCTCCGGGCATCAGGCGTAGGGCGACGAAGGTCAGCAGGTGGACCAACCACAGGACGGCCAGGCCGGCGAGCAGGCGGCGAGCGATGAGGGCGATCATATCGTTGGGAATGTCCCATGTCCGATGTCCCATGTCCGATGTCGAGTGGGCGAGGGACCCGGTGACTCCGGTCGCCGCTGACCCATGCACCGACCGGAAAACACGAGGGTCCTCATCGCTCGAAATTCGACATCGGACATCGGACATCGGACATCGGACATCACAACTCGGTCCAACGCTCGAACGTCGCCGCCTGTCCCACCGCGAGACCGCGGTCGTCAGTGAGATTCCACAATATCACGTCCTGGATGCGGAAACGGCGGCCGCTCGCGCTGATGCGCACGCCCTGGTAATCATCGACGAACCCGTGTGCGCGCGCGCGTGCCAGCAGGCGTTCGCGATCATCGTGTTCACCCGCCTCGACACTTTGCCGCGACGGCATGCGGACGAAGGCCGCCCACTCGACCTCCCACAGCCGTTGGGCGGTGCGGTTGGCGAACCAGAAGACCGGATCGGGTTCGGTGCCGTGCGCGACGATCGCCGGCGCCGCGTCGTAGAGCACCTGCGCCAGCTGGCGGTCATCGACGGGTAACGCAGGCAGCAGCGGACGCCCGAGCAGGCGTGCGAAACTATCGGCGAGAATGCGACAGCGCCGGACCACGGCCTCAGGCAGGCGATCTGATACCGGGGTGACGGACATGGGCGCGCATGGTGCGCACCCCGCCTCCAAGCCAAACAGGTTTGCCTGCGCCGGCATCGTGTCGTGGCCGGCCAGGAGGATCTGCCGACTCGCGCCGCCCACCCAGGCCGCTAGCGTCTGCCCTGCGCCCGGTCAACGGACCTGGAGCGGTGATCGTACCTTCAACGTCCCTGGTGACGCCTATGCCCATGCGCCTGTGCCCGCTCCTGCTGCTGCTCGTCCTGCCGCTGGCGCTCTCCGCCGGTGAAGGGGCGCCTTCGATGGTCGCCCTCTTTGGTCGCGCCCACGTCCTGATGGTGCACTTCCCGGTCGCCCTGCTGATGGTGCTCGCGCTCATCGAGGTCCTGCGTTGGCGCAGCAAGGAAGGGTCGATGGACCAGACCGTGGCGATCATCGCGGTGATCACGGCGCTCAGCTCGATCGTGGCGGTGATCCAGGGCCTGCTGCTCGATGACGGCAGCAGCGACGGTACCAGCGACTACGCCCGCCTGCTCGCCCTGCACAAGTGGCTCGGCATCGCCACCGCGGTGGTCGCCTGCGCCGCCACCGCCGTCGCCCTCCGCCGCCAGCTTGGCGACTCCCCAGGGTGGACCCGACTCTATCGTGCGCTGGTGCTGCCGGGCGCGATCCTGGTCAGCCTGACCGGCCATTACGGCGGCCAAGCCGTGCATGGCCCCGATTACCTGCCGATCATGCCGTGGGAGATGCTCGCCGCCGGCAGCGCCAAGCCGGCCGATCCCGCGGCGCTGGCCGACCTCCCGGAGAAGATCGATTTCCATCGCGACATCGACCCTATCTTCAAGAAGTTCTGCTACGAATGCCATGACGCCAAGGAGCAGAAGGGCGAGCTGCGCATGGATAGCCGGGAAGCCCAGCTTAAGGGCGGCGAAGGTGGTCCCTCGATCATCCCCGGCGACAGCAAGAACAGCCTGACCATGATCCGCATCCGCGGTGAAGGCGACGATCCGCGCATGCCCAAGAAGAAGCCCGCGCTCAGCGACCGCGACACTGCCCTGATCGCCAAATGGATCGACCAGGGTGCGGAGTGGCCGGCCAAACCCTGAGCGGTGATCTGGCCAGTACGGAAAAGGCCGCCACGGCCACCACTGGCCCCTCTCACACGTGCTCTTATCCCTCTGGAGCGGTGAGCGGTTTTCATCCCTTGATGGCTTCCTGGCCTCCTTTGACGTCCTCGTCCGGTGGCCTCCCTGCGTGCTCCGGGTCACCCCCTGGATGAGCGTGTGCGAGGTTGACCGTGGCCGAGCCGGGGGAGTCCTGCTAGTCTCCGCTGCAGTCCCCACGCTGGGTGCAGCAATGCATCTGGTGGACCTAGCCCTCTACGGAACCCCCATGCCGGCCCCGGATTTCGCCGCACTCATCAGCAAAGCCAAAAGCGGACAGTCGGAGGCCATCGCGGCGCTGATCGAAGCGGTCGTGCGCGACCTGCGCGCCTTCCTCGCCACCTATGCCGCCTCGCCAGCGATGTTGGAGGAGGCTCACACCGCCACCTGGATCCAGGTGCGCAAGGAACTCGCCGCCTGTCCCCCCTCGTCCCAGGCCGTCATCTGGATCCGCCAGCGGGCGATCGCCATTCTCAAGAACCTGCTGGAGGAGGAGAGCGGCACCGCCATCGCCGCCCGCGACGGCCTGCGCCATCTGGTGGTGCAGGATGGACTGGAAGGTCTGCAGGCGCTGGTGTCGCCCAGCAACGAGGGCGCGGCCTTGCTCAATCAACGGTACGCCGCGCTCGATGAGGCCGACCAGCTGCTGCTCAGCCGGCGGTATGGCGATGGCGCCAACCTCAACAGCCTGGCCAGTGAGCTCGGCGGCAGCGATGGCGACATCGCTCACCGACTGTGCCGTTGCCGTGGCAGCCTGCACTGGCGCTCGACCGATGCCGACCGTCGCCCGTCCGATGATCCGCAGGTGGCCATCGCCATCGACCTGATGCTCGGCGGGACCCTCGATGCCGTCGGGCGCCAAGCCCTCGGCACCACCTTGATGAAAGACCTGGGTCGCGCCGCAGGCTTCACCCGCCAAGTGCGCATCGACCTGATGCTGCAGGCGGTGTTCGGCGCGTACACGCCGGAGCAGGCGCGCCAGCTCGCCGGCACCCTCGCCAAGATCGAACACAAGCGTCGCAACGAGAGCAGCCTGCTGCAGGTCGTCGCCCCGCCGCGGGTTCCGGTTGGCAGTGGCAGCGAGCTGCGCCAGACCAATGATCGCATCGGCAATCGCCAAGCCGGTGTGCCTGAGGCGGCCGCCGCCATCACCACCACCACCCGGCCGGTGCCAAGGGCGGGTGGTGGCTCGAGGCGACGGGGAAGCAGCGATCAGAACCTGTTGACCCGCGCGCCTGGGGGCGACGGCAACCGCCAGACCCTGATGATCGGCGGCGCCATCGCCGTGATCGGACTGATGGCGTTGGCGGTGCTGTGGGGCCGGGGCGGTGGCGCCGCCAGGACGCTCGACGACCCCGCGGTAGGCGCTTCCAGCGTCGCCACCGTGGTCGCCACCCAGGGTGGCGCGCACCTCCTGCATAAGGATATACAGAGTCCCGCCCGGGTGGGTGCCGCGCTGGGAGCCAGCCATGGCCTGGATAGCGGACGTGGTGAGACCACGGTCGAATTCAGCGGCGTGGCGCGGGTGGTGCTGAATCCATCGACCCTGGTGACCTCCTTCGCCGCGCTGCCCGATCGCACCGGACAGGTGCATCTGGGCCGCGGCTCGCTGCAGATCAACGTGACCGCGCAGCCGGGACTCGAGGTCCGCACCGCGCAGGGCCGGGTCACTTTCGGTATCGGCCGCGGCGTGGTCAGCAGCGAAGCTGATCGGACCCTGGTGCAGGCACAGGGCGGCAGCATCACGGTGGTCAGCACCGCCGGCGGCGGTGCCATGCAGGTGCTGCCGGAGAAGCGCGTGGAGATCCTCGCCGGCGCGCCGCCACGTCTGCTGCAGCCCAGCTCCTTCGTCCGCGGCATCAATTTCGGTGGTCCCCCGGTGACCATCGATCGCAAGCGCTGGCTGTCGCAACGCGAGGCCATGAGCGCGGGACTCTCGCTGGGCACCGGCACCAGCATCGCTCCGCAGGCGATGTTCACCGGGGCTGGTCTGGATTTCGACCGCAAGACCATGCTCGATACCGGGCTGGTCGGCAGCGGCGGCACCGTGCAATTCACCCAGGTGATGCCGGCTGGCGACTATGACCTCACCCTATGGCTGGCGAACACTGCCAGCCTCGATGAATCGCACCTGACGCTGACCATCAACGGTACCCCGCTCAAACTCGCCGGGGCCCTGCTGAAACGCGATACCTGGGCCCAACTCGGCCCCCTCCCCATCCGCGTCGGCCAGGGCCGCATGGAACTCCAGCTCGGTGGCCAGGGCAACGCCCGCGTCAGCGGCATGGCGCTGGAGGGGCCCGGCGGTGAAACCGTCGCGCTGCCCGCCGCGGTGGTGATCACCAGCCCGATCGACGCCGCGACCTTCTATGGCAACCAGAAGATCACCCTGCGCGCCGAGGTCATGGGCCTGGTCAAGGCGGTGCAATTCTTCAGCGGCGACAAGCTCCTCGGCGAAGCGCTCAAGGAACCCTACAGCGTGACCGTTACCCGGCCGGAGCCGGGCGAGCAGCGCATCGTCGCCCGCGCCATCAACCTGGTGGGCGAACCCAGCGAATCCCTGCCGCTGTCCTTCAGCGTCATCCCCGCGTTCGGTACCGGCAGCATCCTGCTGGAGCGCTGGCATGGACTACCCGGCGACCGGATCGATCACGGGAAGAATGACCCCAAGGTCACCAAGCCGCCCCAGCTTGCCAATGATCTCAAGGAGTTCGCCACCAAGGTCGATTGGGGTGAGCAGTACTACTGCCGCATCCGCGGCTACGTCCATCCCCCGCTCACCGGCGAGTACGTGTTCTGGATCGTCACTGACGATGAAGGCGAGCTGCTGCTGAGCACCAACGAAAACGCGAAGGAGGCGATCCGCATCGCCCACAATCCCATCGCCGTCGGATCGCGCGAGTGGACCAAGACTCCCTCGCAGCAATCGCGGTCCATTCACCTAGTGGCAGGCAAGCGCTACTTCATCGAGCTGCGCTACAAGGAGCATGAAGGAGGCGATCACGGCGCCTGTGGCTGGAAGCTGCCCAACGGCACCATGGAACGACCGATTCCCGGGGTGCATCTCAGCCCATACAAACCGTAGAACCACCTGGTCCGGGGCTGGGCGCTCAAAACCCTCGCCCCAGGAAACCCAGGTCGAGTCCCAGCAGACGGCTGAGGAAATGCAGGCCGCTGTCCTGGGTGAAGGCGGTCTTCACAAACAGCACCACCACCGGGCCGTCCATCTGCACGTGCACCAGTTCCGGCAGCTTGGTCGCCATCAGCTCCTTGGGCATGGCCCCGGTCAGATGCAGGCGCACCTGGCGATCCTGCACATCGATGCGGCTGATACCGAGGTCGCGGCAGCGCAGGCGGATGCCACGCACCAGGAACAGGCGGGCCACCGGCTCGACCAGCGCGCCGAAACGGTCGCGCGCCGAGTGGGCGATGGCGGCGAGGTCGGTGAGCTTGCGGCAGGAATCGAGCTGCTTGTGCAGCTCGAATTTCAGCGCCGGATTCTCCAGCCAGGTGTCGGGGATGTAGGCATCGACCGGCAGGCCGAGCAGCAGGTCGCCGCCGGGAGCCTTGGTCGCCGGCGCGCTGCCCTTCCCAGGTGCGGCCAGCGGTTTCGGTGCGCCCGGCTTGCCCGCGGGCATGGTCGCGGCGACGGCGGCCTCCGCGGCGGCCTCGGCGCCGGCCTTCAGGCGCGCGACGGTCTCGCCCAGCAGCTTGGTGTAGAGTTCGTAGCCGATGGCATCGATGTTGCCGGATTGCTCACCGCCGAGCAGGTTGCCGGCGCCGCGCAGCTCGAGATCGCGCATCGCCAACTTGAAACCCGCGCCGAGCTCGGCGTATTCCTCGATGGCGTTGAGACGTTCGCGCGCCTCCTCGTTCAGCTCGCGGTTGGGCGGGGTGAGGAAATAGGCGTAGGCTTGGCGGGTGAAACGTCCGATGCGCCCGCGGATCTGGTGCAGTTCGGCGAGGCCGAAGCAGTGCGCGTTATTGACGAACAGGGTGTTGGCATTGGGGACGTCGATGCCGGACTCGATGATCGAGGTCGACACCAGGCAATCGAGTTCCTTCTTCCGGAAGGCATCCATCACGCGCGCGATGCGGCCCTCCTCCATCTGGCCATGGATGGTGTCGATCTTGATGCCGGGCGAAAGTTTGGCGAGCTTGTACGCCAACGGGTCGAGGTCCTGGATGCGGTTGGTGACGATGAACATCTGGCCCTGGCGTTCTCGTTCGCGTTCGAGGGCGTGCCGCACCATCTGATCGTCCCACGGCGCCACCCGCGTCTCCACCGCCATGCGGTCCGCCGGCGCTTCGGCAAGGACGCTGATGTCGCGCAGACCCAGCAACGAGAAATGCAGCGTGCGCGGGATTGGCGTGGCGCTGAGGGTGAGCACATCCGGTGGCTTGAGGTAGGCCGGACGTGGTATCGCGGGCGCGCTATCGACTGGTGCCGCCGTCAGCGCTGCGGTCACTTCCTCCTCGCCAGCGCTCTGCTCGTCGGCCGACGCCGCCCCAGCAGCCCGACGCCTGCCGCTCAGCACGCTGCCCACCGACCCCACTGAACCGACCAGGGCGCGCAGCTTCTCCTTCTGCTTGACGCCGAAACGATGTTCCTCATCGACCACCAGCAGGCCGAGGTTCTCGAACGTGAGCTTGTCGGTGAGGATGGCGTGGGTGCCGATCAGCACACGGACCTCGCCCGTCGCCACGCCGGCGAGGACCTTGCGTTTGTCCTCCGGGCTATGGAAACGGTTCATGCCGGCGACGGCATAGGGAAAGGCGGCGAAACGTTCGGTGAAGGTCTCCAGATGCTGCTCGGCCAGCAACGTCGTGGGCACCAGGATGGCGACCTGGAAACCACTGGCACAGGCTTTGAATGCGGCGCGCATGGCGACCTCGGTCTTGCCGAAACCGACGTCGCCGCAGAGCAGGCGGTCCATCGCCACTTCACGTTCCATGTCGACCTTGAGTTCGCGTACGGCAGCGAGCTGGTCCTCGGTCTCCTCATAGGGAAACGCGGCTTCGAACTGGCGGACCTCGGCGGTGTCAGGACCGCAGCGAATTCCCCCAGCGGCGATGCGCTGGGCCTGCGCCCGCAGCAGCTCGGCCGACATGTCCTGGATCGCCTTTTCCGCCCGCGCACGTTTCTTGGCCCAGGCCACGCCGCCGATCTTCGACAGCTCGGGGTCGCGGCCGGTGGCGCCGACGTACTTCTGCACCAGGTCGATGGCGTCGACCGGCACATAGAGCTTGGATTCCTCGGCGAACTCCAACAGCAGGAAGTCCTCCAGGAAGCCGCGTTTCTCCAGCGTCGCCATGCCCTTGAAGCGGCCGATCCCATGGCGCAGGTGGACCACGTGGTCGCCGCGCTTGAGATCGGTCAACGAGGACAGCGGCGTTCCGCCGGCGATCTTGGTCGCACGCCGGCGCACCGGCGCACGTTCCGCCAGCTCGTAATCGTGCACCAGCACCAGCCCGCGTTCGAGATCGCGGAATCCGGCGGACAGCCGGCCGACGCGGATGTCGACGGCAATGCCGGCGTCGCCGCAGTGGGCCGACATCTCCTTGGCCGACTCGTCGTTGCGGACGAGGATGATGACGTCGGGGGTGGGGGAAGCGGCCGGGTTGGGGGCGCCGGACGCCGGACGCATCTCGCGCACGATGCCATCGAGTTCGACCAGGCCTTTGCGCAGATCGCCCTTCAGGCGGTCGATGCCGATGGAGGCGCCATCGACGGCCTCGGCTTCGAGCAGGCGGGCGAAACGCACTTCGGCACGACCGTGGTCCTTCTTCAGGCGTCCACGCAGTGCGAGATCGCCGAGCACCAGCACCGCTCCTGGGGGGAGCTGGGTCCACAAGTCGCGCGTCGCCAGCCCACCGCTGGCGCTGGCGAGCACCGCTTCGTCGGCCTTGGCGATGGATTCCTGGCTGAACTCATCGAAGCGGCGGATGGCCTCGACCTGATCGCCGAAGAACTCGATGCGCAGCGGATGCTGGCCGATCCACGGGTAGACATCGATGATGCCGCCGCGCACCGCCAGTTCGCCCCGGCCCTCCACCATCGGGGTCACGCGGTAGCCGGCATCCACCAGACGCTCGACCAGCTGGTGCAGATCGCAGGTCGAACCAGGCTTCAGCACGATGCTGGCGCTCGCCAGCGCCGCGATATCCGGCACCGGCTGCTCGGCAGCGATCGGACTGGCGATCAGCACCGCGCCAGCGTTGAAGGCTTCGAGCGCCGCCAGACGGCGGTTGTGGCCGCTGCGGTCCGAGACTTCGACATCCTCCGCGAAGCGTTCGAGCTCCGGCAGTGCGGCGGCGACCACGCCGAGCTCTTCGAGGTCGTCGACCAGCGTGGAGGGATCGTTGGTGACGATCAGCGGGCGCGGAACGCCTTGTTCCTCCAGGCGCTGGCAGATCGCCGCGATCAGCACCGGGATGAGGCCGCCATGGCAAGCGCCGATGGTCAGTGGCCGACCAGCGACCACCGCGGCGAGCGCCGCGGCCACCCGCGGGTCATCCAGATATGAATCGCGGAGCCGGCGCATGGGCGGGGCACGTTAGGCCGGGCCCCCTGGGCGCAAGCCATCCGACCCCACGGGAATCAACGGCCGGGCGCGCGCCAGCGGAGGCGACCACGCTCTCGCTCGACGGCGTTCGCCGGGAGCGATCCCAGCCGCGGGACGGCCATGGGCAACGAGCCGGGGCGGAGACGGCTCCTGACAGCATCCTGACCCGCGGCCGGGTTTGACGCGATCTGCGCCTCCTTAGGGTGCGCGCCATGCACACCCAGCTCCGCCTCGCTGTCCTCGCCCTGATCGCTTCCGCCTCACCCCTGATGGCGGAGTCCGCGCTGAGTTTCGTCGATCTGCGCGTCCAAGGTGGCCTGGCGGTCAACGAGGGCGAGGCCGCCAGCCTGACGCTGATGGCCGGCGACATCGGCAACAAGAACAAGCACGTCATCACCCTCGATGCCGACATGGGCGTGGTCATCGGCCTGCGCGGCCAGATGTCCGATGTCACCGCTGAACGCGACGATGGCCTCGGTGAACTCGAGCTCAAACTCGGCGGCGGCGCGCTGCTGGGCGGACTGGGCTTCTACCTCGGCAAACACAGTCACGCCGAGCTGCTGTTCGGTTATTCGCGCGGTGTCGGTACCCAGACCGGCTCGACCCCATGGGAGGACCGCGACAGTTCCTATGTGCAGTACCAGGGCGAACTCGGCTGGTACTACACCTGGGATCACGGCCTCCAGGTCGGCATCACTGCGGGCTACTCGGTGATCAAGGTCGAGTGGGACGACAACGGCAATGACGTCGAGGCCGAGGCGCAGGGCGTCGACGCGGCCATCGCGCTGGGGTATCGCTTCTGAGCTGACACCGTGGCCAGCCAACCTTGTTGGGCCTCGCACGGTATTCCTGGGCTCCTGGCACGGAATGTGCCACCGATTCTCAGCAATCGGTCATTCCGACCGATCATGAGCTCGGACTCTTCGCTGCTCGTGTCTACGCTATGCCGCCGAGGAGGCCCGCCATGGCTCGCGAATTCACTGCATCCAATTTCAAGAACGAGGTCCTGCGCAGCGATCAGCCGGTGCTGGTCGACTTCTGGGCTCCCTGGTGCGGCCCCTGCACGATGATCGCGCCGGTGCTCGACAAGCTCAGCCGTGACTTCGCTCACAGTCACGTCATCGGCAAGGTCAACATCGATGAGCATCCCATCCTGGCCGAGGCGTTCGAGGTCACCAGCGTGCCGACCATGATCCTGTTCAAGGACGGCCATCCGGTGCGGCGCATCAGTGGCTTCCGTTCGGAACCACAATTGCGGGAATTTCTCGCCGATCACGCGGCCGCCTGAGCGAGGGCCTCCAGCAATCTGCCGCCTCCTCGGAAGGCGGTTCGGCCCGCAGGAATGCCCATGGCCAATCGCAGCCGCGCCGTCAGTGACAACCTTCCTGGGTCGTTCTTTGTCGACGACACCTGCATCGACTGTGATACCTGCCGTCAGGTGGCTCCTTTGACGTTCGTCGATGCGGGCGGGTATTCCGCGGTGCACCTGCAACCGACCGCTCCCGACGACCTACGCAAGGCGGCGTTGGCGTTGATCTGTTGCCCGACCAATTCGATCGGTAGTGATCATCCTGAACTGGTGAAGCTGGTGCAGCATGACTTGCCACAAGCGCTCGACGAGCGCACATGGTATTGCGGTTGGGCCAGCCGGCATTCGTTCGGTGCCAGCAGCTACCTGGTACGGGCCGGGGATGGCGGGCTGTGGATGGTCGACGCGCCTCGCTGGGCACCACCGCTGGTGACGGCCATCGAAGGTCTCGGCGGCCTCGCCGGAATCTTCCTCACCCACCGCGACGATGTGGCGGATGCGTCGCGCTATGCCGAACGTTTCCATGCTCCGCGCGTGATCCATGAACGCGATGGCGAGGCGATGCCGGAGGCCGAATGCATGATCAGCGGTGACGGATTGGTGGACCTCGCGCCCGGACTCACGGTGGTGCCGCTGCCGGGCCATACCGCCGGTTCGCAAGCGCTGCTGAGCGATCATGGTGCGCTGTTCAGCGGCGATCACCTGTGGTGGAGCCGCCGGTTGGGCACGCTCAACGCATCGCGCGAAGTCTGTTGGCATTCGTGGAGCGAACAGACGACGTCGATGCGACGGCTGCGGGACCTCTCCTTCGACCATCTGCTTCCAGGACATGGCCAGCGGGTGCATCTGCCCGGCGGACGCATGCGCGGCGCGCTGGAAGCCCTCATTGCGCGCATGGTAGAACCAACGGGCGAGACCTGGCCCTGAGGGTTGGCGCCACCCAAGTGGCGGGGACCCCGTTCCCGCCAAGCGCCTGGTGACAGGTGCGCGAAAACCTGGCATTCTTCCGGAGTGCACCCGGAGGGAATTCCATGCGCCTGCTCGTCATCCCGACCCTGCTCACCAGTGTTGTCCTGCTCGGCTGTGTTTTTCCGACCCATGCTGCGGAGCCGCTGGAACTCCACGAATGGGGGACCTTCACTTCCTTGCAGGACGAGGTCGGTCGCACCGTAAGCGGGATCAACATCGACGAGGAGCTCCTACCAGCTTTTGTCCATGACCTCCATCCCGTGAACATGGGCCGGGATGGCGCCTTCGCCACCGGCTTGATCAAGAGCCGCGCGTATTGTGATCCGACCGTAACCATGCGCCTGGAGACGCCGGTGGTCTATGTCCACCTGCCAGCGGGCCAGGTGTCTGCGACCTTCGATTTGTCGGTCGGGTTCCGCGGCGGCATCCTCTCGCAATTCTATCCCCTGGCCGAGGCCACGGTCGACGGCCTGCCCGTGAGTTGGGTACAGGATGAGCTGCGCGTCGGACGCAGCGCGACGGCGAAGGTGTTCCTGGAGAAATGGTCGCCGCCGGAGCTGGCGAACAGCACCGTCAGCACCCTGACCTGGCGCGGGGTGGTTGCCGGGGGCCGCGGCAAGGCGCCGTTCACCGACTCGCCGGTATGGCTGGCACCGCGCGCGGTCGAGGCGGCGAATCTGACCGTTGGCGACGAACACGAGCGCTACCTATTCTACCGCGGACTCGGCCACCAGGACGCGCCGCTGGTGGCGAAACGTTCCGCGGATGGTGGCACATTGTCGGTGAGCACGCGCTCGGGCGATATACGCTTCGATACCATCCCTGCGCTGTGGTTCGCCGACCTGCGCCCCAACGGCACTGCCGCGTTCCGCGCCATGCCCGCCACTGCTCAGGACCCACAACCCGCTGCCGCGCTGGCGGCGTGCACCTTCCCGGCAACCTTCACCGAGGCCGATTACTCCAGCCAACGGTTAGCGCTGCTGCGCAGCGAGCTGCAGGCGGCGCTCATGCGCGAGGGACTGTTCGCCGATGAGGCGCTGGCGCTGCTGACGACCTGGGAAGCGTCTTACTTCAAGACCGTCGGCCAGCGCCTGTTCTTCCTCGTCCCCGCGCGCTGGACCGATCACGTCCTGCCGTTGATGGTCTCGGTCCCGGCGCGAGTGCGCCGGGCGATGATGGGCCGCATCGAGCTGGTATCGCCGGCGCAACGCCAGGCGCTAAAACGGATCGCCACCGGCCCAGTCTCGGACCGCTCCTGGTTCTCGCGCTTCATCGATGAGCGCATCCATACCCAGGTCGGCGGCCACACCGTCTACCGTCCGGGCGGCGAGGAGCTGAGCCGGCGGGTATTCGTCGCCAACGAGCGTGGGCTGCTGGACGAGCTCAAACTCACGCCCCCTGCGGACTACCTGGCCTACCAGTCGCTCGGGCGTTTCCGCGACGCGTTGCTGTGGGATGCGCAGCGCCGCGAGCCGGATGCCGAGCTGGCGCTCTTCATCCGCACCTACCTCCTCGCCTGGGTCGCCCGCGGCTGGCAGGCCGAGGTCCTGGAGCTCAAGCCGGTGGCGGCGATCGACGCACCCTGAGCCGCTTGCCCCCTCCACGGCTGGTGACCATAGTGTGCACGATCGTGGAGGTCGCATGCGGCACGGGTTCACTGGTCTGCTCTCGCTCAGCGTGTTTGCCGCCTGTCTCGTCGCGACGGAGCCCCTTGATGCCCTGGTCCGGGAACGCGTGCTGACCCTGCCGCCGGACCTGCCGCGGGCGAAGACCTATCCCAACGGAGTGGTCGCCTCGGGTGACCTCTTCAAGAGCGGCAAACGAACCGCGGTCGCGGTCGCGGTCGCGGACGGCCGCAGCATGGGGCTGGCGTGTTTCGTGCACAAGAATGGCGATTGGCGCGAGATCGCCCGGCATGCCCTGGGAGAAGGCGAGACGCGCCTGGTGGCGGATGACGGGATACCCTTCACCTTCTCCGACCTCGACGGCGACACCAAGCCGGAGCTGTTGCTGATCGAGCAGGGTGGTGCCGACGACCGCATCGTGCGGGTCTTCCGCTTCGATGCCGAGACCGATACCCTGGTCGCCGCCGGCAACGGCCTGCGCAATCCGGCGTGGCAGGAGGGCACCGTGCGCGGGCAGTGGAAGATGGGCCTGACCGCAGGCGACATCGGCGCGGAGGAGTACCGCTGGGTGGATGGACGCCTGCGGCTGGCTTGGCGCTCGAGCCAACGCTATCCGATGCATGAGTACCTCGTGGGCGACGGCGAACCCGCGGTACGCGTGCTGCTGAGCCTCAGCGATGCTGCCGGCACGGTCACCACCACTACTGCCGTCGGCAATCTCGCTTCCTATCGCAACCGCCTGCCGAGCGGCGAACCTCCGCGTCCGTTCCGCGTCCTGGTGCGCGAAGATAAGGGCCGCCGGCTGGTCGAGGTGACACCCAAGGTTGACGCGCTGCGGGCCGCCAATCGCCAAGGGCAGTGGGACGAGGTGGTGTCGCGCGCGGTCTTCCACGATCCCGCCGCCTTCGGCAGCGATCTGGTAGTGACGCTGGCGGATCGCAGCACGGTGAAGCTGGCGGAGGTCGCCTCCGTCACGGTGTCGCCCTCGACCATCGCGCCCACCTATCAGTTCCTGGCCATCAGCGATGAGGTGCGCCGTGCCATCGAGGACCCGGTGGCAGTGCCGAGCCTGACCCTCACCAACGCCGGCACGACCGACTGGACCCGCATGGACGAGACCGCACGCGCGTGGGCGACGGCCGCGGCGTCCAACCCGCCGCTCCTCGCCAGCGATGACACGGTGCTGCTCCTGCGCCTGCCCAATATCAGCGCGTATCCTTCCGCTCAGATCGAGGCCGGCACCCTGGTCAGCGCGGTGACGCTCAACGAACGCGCGGTGCAGCTCACGGTCACCATGACCGTCGGAGCGAAGCCCTCCCTGCCCCCCAAGACCGTGGTCCGCCCGCTGATCGGCGTCTCGCTCGGACGCCTGGGCAAGGGCACCTACCACATCGACGCGACCATCAGCGGTCATCCGGATGGGGCGCTGTCGGTCAAACGCACCTTCTCCGTGCCCTGAGCGCGGTGCTGGCCCTTGGGCCGTGAGCGCGATGCGGGTGGCGGGGCCTGCTGCTGGCGGAGCACCTGCACGCTCCATGATCCGCGCCCATGCCAGGAAATGCCTATGATGTGATCGTGGTCGGAGCCGGCCATGCCGGGATCGAAGCCGCCGCCGCCGCGGCGCGCCTCGGTTGCCGGACCGCGCTGGTCAGCGGCAATCTCGACACCATCGGCAAAATGTCCTGCAATCCCTCGATCGGCGGCGTGGCCAAGGGCCAATTGGCGCGCGAGGTCGATGCCCTCGGTGGCCTCATGGGGCTCGCCACCGACGCCACCGGCATCCAGTTCCGCATGCTCGGGTTGTCGAAGGGTCCGGCGATGTGGAGTCCACGCGCCCAATGCGACAAGACCGAATACGCCGCGTGGATGAAGAACACGGTCGAGTCGCTGCCGAACGTCTTCCCGGTGCAGGCGGAAGTGGTGGAACTGGTGACGTCCGATGTCACGCCCGGACAACAGGACATCGGACATCGGATCACCGGCCTCCGTCTGCGCGACGGCCGCACCCTGCATGCTCCGCGCGTCGTGCTGACGACGGGGACGTTCCTCCAGGCCTTGATGCATCAGGGCGAGGCCAAGACCCAGGGCGGACGCATGGGCGATCAGACCGCGCTGGGCATGTCGGCGTCGCTGACCGCGCTGCACCTGCGCCTCATCCGCCACAAGACCGGAACGCCCTGCCGCATCCATGCGGACTCGATCCGCTGGAACCTGTGTACCGAACAGCCGGGTGATGAGCCGCCACGGCCGTTCAGCTTCCTGACTCCAGCGATCACCCGCGCGCAGATCAGCTGCTGGCAGTGCTACACCACGCCGGCGGCCCACGCGCACATCCTCGCCAACCTCGACCGCGCGCCGATGTACAACGGTCAGATCGCCTCGGTCGGTCCGCGCTATTGCCCGTCGATCGAAGACAAGGTGGTGCGCTTCAAGGATCGTGATGCGCACCACCTCTTCCTGGAACCCGAGGGACGCACGACCAAGGAGATCTACGTCAACGGCCTGTCGACCTCCTTGCCGCTCGACGTCCAGGACGCGGTCCTGCGCGACATCCCTGCGCTGGCCGGGGCGCACGTGCTGCGCTACGGCTACGCTGTCGAATACGATGTGGTCGCGCCCGACCAGATCGATCACACCCTGCAGGCGCGCAGCGTTCCGGGCTTGTACCTCGCGGGCCAGATCAATGGCACCAGTGGTTACGAGGAGGCCGCCGCGCAGGGCATCATGGCGGGCGCCAACGCCGCGCTCAGCCTGCTCGGTCGTGAGCCGTTGGTGTTGTCGCGCGCTGATGCCTACATCGGCGTATTGATCGACGACCTGGTGACGCGTTGCCCGGATGAACCGTACCGCATGTTCACTTCGCGGGCCGAGCACCGCCTGCACCTGCGCACCGACAATGCCGATCGTCGTCTGACGCCATTGGCAGCACGCAGTGGTCTGGTCGATGCGGCGCGCGCGGAAACGGTAGCGGCGAAGGCGAGCGCGATCCAAGCCCTGGTCACCCGCGCCGGCGAAACGCTCGCGCGCCAGATCGCCGGCGAAGGGCTGGAGCTGATCGACTCCATCCCGCTGGTTCCGGGTCTGAGCCAGGCCTCTCCCGAGGTCGCGGAGGGCGCCTGGATCGAGATGCGCTACGCCACCTACCTGGAACGCCAGCAGGGTCGCATCGACCGCCTGCAGCGGCATCGCGATCTGGCGTTGCCGGAGGATCTGGTGATCTCCGCCATCAGCACCATCTCCACTGAAGGCCGGCTGGTGATGACCAGGCGTCGACCGCGCACCTTGGGCGAGGCCGGCTCGCTCCCTGGGGTCACGCAGGTCGACGTGGAAACCCTCTATGCGGCCATGCAATCGCGCCTCAAACGCAGCCGTACTGCCGACGCGAACGGTGGAGATTCGTAGTATACTTGAGCGGTCGGCGCATCAGCATGCGCCGCCGCACTGGCGAGGCCGTCGAAAACGGACCAGCGCTGCCGCTCAGGATCACCGCTGCGAGGACTCCATGGACAAACCAGACCCACCAAGTGCTTGGCGCATGTTCCGCATCATGGGCGAGTTCGCCCATGGCTTCCAGACCCTGAACGAGATCCCCAAGGCCATCACCATCTTCGGTTCGGCGCGCACCAAGCCGGATAATCCCTACTACCAGGCCGCCGTCGAGATCGGCGCGCGTGCGGTCGCCCGCGGCTTTCCGGTGATCACCGGCGGTGGGCCCGGCATCATGCAGGCCGGCAACAAGGGGGCCAAGGAAGCAGGCGGCACCAGCGTCGGCCTGGCGATCAATCTGCCGATGGAGCAATACTCGAATCCCTACATCAATCTCGAAGTGAAGTTCCATTACTTCTTCGTACGCAAGGTGATGTTCCTCAAGCACACCGCCGGGGTGGTAGTGATGCCGGGCGGTTTCGGAACGCTCGATGAACTGTTCGAGGTCCTCACCCTGGTGCAGACCCACAAGATCGCACCCATGCCGATCGTGCTCTATGGCCGCAAGTTCTGGGCCGGCATGCTCGAATGGATCAAGCTGGCGATGGAGGACGAGGCCCAACGCTACATCAGCGCCGGCGACCTCAGCCTGCTGACGGTGGTGGATACCGTCGACGAGGCGATGGCGGCCCTGGCCCACGTCAGCAATGAGGTTGGGCGGCACGACACGTTTGTGCTCTAGCGGCGGCTTGCGCCTGTGGCTGACGTCGCGGCTGCGCCGCTTGCCGCCTGCGGCGGTCGCCGCGAAGCGCGGCGATCAGCCACATACGACGCTGGCTGCGCCAGCGTGTTTTGCTGCGCAAAACCAAGCCTGGTCCCCGCTCGGGCGCGCAGGCGCCCTCGGGGGATCGTTGTTCGCGGGCTCCGCCCGCTACGCCCGCCAAGGGCTGCCGCCCTTGGATCCCGCCAGACAAATAGGAATGACGCGATGCTTGGTCAGGCACGCACGGATGGAGGGATGGAGCGTCGCACGGAGTACACGCATGGACAAAATCGCCGCGTTGTCAGTCCCATTCCGGCAGATCCAAGGGCGCAGCCCTTGGCGGGCGTAGCGGGCGGAGCCCGCGAACAACGATCCCCCGAGGGCGCATGCGCGACCGAGCGGGGACCAGGCTCGGTCCCGCGCGCCCCGCGCGGGACACGCTGGCGCAGCCAGCGTCGCATGTGGCTGATCGCCGCGCTCCGCGGCGACCGCGTCCCGCGGCGAGCGGCGCAGCCGCGACGTCGGCCACAGGCGCGAGCCGCAGCCAACACAGGCGCGAGCCGCGGCTAACCTTTGACGCGGGCCAGAATGCCGATCTTGGCGAAGCGTTGTTTGGCGGCTTCGGCCTCGTCCTTGGTCACACCTTTGACCACCGGGATGATGACCTTCTTGGAGAGGACGTCGGCTTCCGCATTCGAGAGGCCCGAAAGCTCGGCGATCAGCGGGACCGCCTTGGTGCGCTTTCCCTCGTCGGCGATCTTGGCCAGGAAGACCGAGAAGCCGGCGGCCGCACCCACCGGCAGACGACCAGAACTGGAGTCATGACCCACCGGCCCACTTCCGGGCTGCGCCTTGGGCTGTTCCTCGTCCGGCAGCAGCCGGTCGAGGATGCTGGTGATGTCATCGTTGTTCGGCATGAACCCGGTGTCTTCATCCGGGAACATCTCGTTCAGGCGCGCCACGGCATCGCCTTCATCAGCGGCCGGCGCCGGGCGCGGCGCTGGCGTGCTGGGCACCGGGGACGACGACAGGGCCTGGTTGGAGAACGGGGTCACCTCCGGCAGGCTGGCGCCCTTGAATTCAGTCGAAGCTCGAGCCCCGTGACCACCAGGACGCGACTGGGGATCGAGACGTACCTGGAGGAGGTCCTGCAGGCTGAAGGTCTTGGCCGCACCTGGAATATTCAATTGGAGCGCGGTGAACTCGCCCACGTATTCGCCGAGGTCGCGCTTGAAGACCAGCGGCCGCTTGGGCCAGTCGATTTTCGGCAGTTCGCTCACATCCTCGCTGGTCAACTCGATGGTCGCGCCACGCTGTTCCAGACCGACCATCACCAGGCCCAGGGCGGCGGCCTCATCCTTGCTGAGGTCGGTCAGCAACACGATCGGTGTCGAGCTGGCGATCGAGACGCAGGTGCTGTCCTTCAGGCTGAATGCCCGCCCTAGCAACTGGGCGACGGGGTCACGTACGCCTTCAGGACAGGCACGCAGGATCAAGGAGTAGGAGGCGCCCATGGTTCAGCAGACAACGTCCTGATGGGCTTGGACCTGTCAATTCATGCCCGCACCCGGGTTGACAGCGGTGTATGGTCGCCACCTGACCAGGAGCGGAGACGGCCCGGCGGCCGGTCTTGCGCGCCCGCGCACCCACTCTGGCGCCACTGTCCTCCATCGCACACTGCGGCCATGCCCATCCGACGACTCGCCACCCCGATCGAGACCACGGCCCACCTCGCCAGCGCGCCGGCGGAAACCGCCCTGTTCCTCTTCTTCGGCTCCGAGGATCCCGCCACCGGCGCGTCCTGGTGTCCGGACTGCGTCACCGCTGATCCCGTGCTGCGCCGGGTATGCACCACCCTGAGACCCGATCTGGTGTTGTACGAATGCCCGGTCGGGGCCCGCTCGTCGTGGAAGAATCAGGCCGATCATCCGTTCCGGCTCCATCCAGGCATACGCCTGACGCGGATCCCGACGCTGCTGTTCCTGCAGGGCGGCCTCGAACGTGGTCGGCTGGTGGAAGCTGACTGCGCTGATGCAGCCGTGGTGGCAGCCTTCCTACAGCGCTGAAAGCTGCACTGCGTGCGAATCCTTGGGCCGCCCGTACCATCCGCCTTCCTCAGCCCTTCCCTTCCGGACTCCGCCCTGCCATGGCAAAACACGCCAAATCCAAAGACGCCGCCGAGAGCAAGGACGCCGTCCAGCTCATCCTCAAGAACCGCAAACTTCACCACGCCTACCTGGTGGTCGAGAGCTTCGAGGCCGGCATGGTGCTGATGGGCAGCGAAGTGAAGAGCCTGCGCGCCGGCGACGTGCAATGGGGCGATGCGCACGCGCGTCATGAGAACGGGCAGATCTGGCTCTATGGCCTGCACATCGGCGAGTACCGCCAGGCGGGTACTTTCGGCCATCAGCCGGTCCAGCCGCGCAAGCTCCTGCTGCACCGCAAGGAGATCACCCGCTTGGCCAACCAACTGGCGACCAAGGGCATGACCCTGGTCCCAGATGAGCTGCATTTCCGTCGCGGCTTCGCCCGCATCGTCATCTGCCTCGCAAGCGGCAAGGACCGTGGCGATAAACGCCAGGACCTGATCAAACGAGCGATGAAACGCGACGTCGAGCGCGAGATGTCCCGGCGCACCAAGGGCCGCTAGAGAGAGAGCGTGCGAGGTGCGAGGTGCGAGGTGCGAGGTGCGAGGTGCGAGGTGCGAGGTGCGGTCGCGCGCTACGCCCGCGGGTGCGAAGCTGGACAGCCACCACCGAGCAAGCCCGATGGCCGCCGCCCAGTAAAC